>NZ_JABKCA010000006.1 GCF_013166655.1 Lentimicrobium sp. L6 | reverse complement strand
CAGCCCAAACACAAACAGCCGATGCAGGATTATGTGGCGCAGCGGTAACAGTAGTGGCACCATCAACAGCAGATAACTGTGCAGTAGCGACTATTACCAATGATATCAATGGAACCTCCGATGCCAGTGGTTTCTATAATGTAGGAACAACTACTATTATCTGGACTGTAGAAGATATCCATGGAAATATCAGTACAGATACCCAAGATATAACAGTAACAGATGATGAATCACCGATAGCAAGCTGTCAAGACTTTACAGTAAATCTAGATCCAGGAACAGGAGCAGCGAGTATCGCGGCCACCGATATTGACAATGGAAGTACCGATAACTGTGGAATCACCACTATGAGTGTGACACCAAATGCGTTTACCTCCGCTAACTTGGGCGCTAATACAGTGACCTTAAGTATAGAAGATGCGGCAGGTCATATCAGCACTTGTACAGCGACGGTAACAGTAACTGATTTAACGCCTCCAGTAGCAGTATGTCAAGACATTACAGTAGAACTAGATGCAACTGGAACAGCAAGCATAGTAGGAACCGATATTGACAATGGTTCATACGATAATGGCGTAGTGGTTTCTTTAGATGCCAATCCAAACACATTCGATTGTACAAATGTAGGAGTGAACACAGTAACGCTAACAGTAACTGATGATGCAGGTTTAACCACAACATGTGAGTCTATAGTAACAGTAGAAGACAATATTGCCCCAGTAATGGCCTCACAGAATGTAACTATTCAATTAGATGCCTCAGGAGCAGCCAGTATTACAGCCGCCAATATTGATAATGGAAGTTATGATAACTGTGATTTCACCTTAACAGCAAGTCAAACAGACTTTGCTTGTACAGACCTAGGCTTAAATACAATTACCTTAACCGGAACAGATGCCAGTAATAATGTATCAACAATTACTGCCGATGTCACAGTAGAGGATGTTATTGACCCAAGTATTACTTGTGGAGCAGCAATAAGCCAAACCGCAGATGCAGGACAAGCCAATGCTTTAGTAACAGTAGTAGCACCAGTAACAGGAGATAATTGTACCGTATCAAGTATCACAAATGATTTCAATAATACAGCCGAAGCAACAGATACTTATCCAGTAGGAACAACAACTATCACTTGGACGGTAACAGACCAAAGTGGTAATACCAATACTTGTACTCAAGAAATAGTCATCACAGATGATGAATCTCCAAGTATAGCATGTGAAGGCGCAATGACACAAACAGCAGATTTAAATAGCTGTGATGCGTCCGTAGCAGTAATTGCTCCAACAACTTCAGATAATACAGGCGTAGCTAGTATCACTAATGACTATAATAATACAGCCGATGCCACAGATACTTATCCAGTAGGAACAACAACTATCTTATGGACAGTAGAAGATATCCATGGCAATGCAGCAACTTGTACTCAAGATATCGTTATTACAGATACTGAGAACCCAAGTATCACAGCTGCAGCAGCCCAAACACAAACAGCCGATGCAGGATTATGTGGCGCAGCGGTAACAGTAGTAGCCCCAACAACAGCAGATAACTGTTCAGTAGCGAGTATTACAAATAACTTCAATGGAACCTCCGATGCTAGTGGCTTCTATAATGTAGGAACAACCACCATCACCTGGACTGTAGAAGATATCCATGGTAATATTAGTACTGATAATCAGGATGTTATCATTACTGATGATGAAGCTCCAATTGCAAGTTGTCAAGATATTACAGTGAACCTTGATGGTATGACAGGAACAGCAAGTATAGTTGGTGCAGATGTGAATAATGGCAGCACAGATAACTGTGGAATTGTAAGCATGGATGTTTCTCCAAATGCATTTACTGTTGTTGATTTAGGTGAAAATACTGTAATTCTAACATTAACAGATGCGGCTGGAAATACATCGACTTGTACTTCTATAGTGACTATTGCTGACTTAACACCTCCTACTGCTATTTGTCAAGACATCACTATTCAATTAGATAATGCCGGGCAAGCAAGTATTGTTGGCTCTGATATTGACAATGGTTCTTATGATAACGGAATGGTAGCTAGTTTAGAAGCTATTCCAAACTCATTTGATTGTTCAAATACGGGAATTAATAATGTTACCCTCCTCGTTAAGGATAATGCAGGCTTAACAGCTACTTGTATTGCTCAAGTAACAGTGGAAGATAATATTTCTCCTGTTATGTTATCTAAAGATATCACTGTTCAATTAGATGATATGGGAACGGTAAGTATTACACCTTCGGATATTGACAATGGAAGTTATGATAATTGTTCTGCTGCCTTGACAATCAGTCAATCTGACTTTGTTTGTAGTGAAGTAGGAGTACATACAATCACATTAACAGGAACTGACCCAAGTGGTAATGCAACAAGCACTACTGCTCAAGTAACAGTTGAAGATAATGTGAATCCTATAGCCATTACAAAGGATATAACAGTATCACTTGATGATTTAGGTTTAGCTTCAATTATTCCTGCAGATGTTGATAATGGTTCAAATGATGCCTGTGGAATTGCAAATATGCAAGTAACACCATTCGATTTCGATTGTTCAAATGTTGGACCTAATACAGTAGAGTTACTTGTAACTGATGTTAATGGAAACCAGAATACAGAATCTGCGATAGTAACAATTATAGATGAAGTGGCACCAATAGCTATTTGTCAAGATATCACTATTCAATTAGATGCTACAGGAAATACAAGTATTACAGCAGCTCAGGTTGATAATGGCTCAAATGATGCTTGTGGAATAGCTAGTTTAGATGTTTCTCCAAATACATTTGACTGTTCTAATGTTGGAGGGAATACAGTAACTCTTACAGTAGAAGATGTAAATGGAAATGTAAGTTCTTGTCAAGCACAAGTTACGGTTGAAGACATCACACCACCAGTAGCTATTTGTCAAGATATTACTATTCCTCTAGATGCATTAGGTAATGCTTCAATAACAGGAAGTGATATTGATAATGGTTCAAATGATGCCTGTGATATTGCTAGTTTAGTTGCCAGTCCTAATGTATTTACTCCAGCAAATGTTGGTGATAATACCATTACGCTTACAGTAACTGATGTTAATGGTAATATTAGCACTTGTGAAGCAATAGTTACTATTCAGGATATAACACCTCCGAATGCGATTTGTCAAGACATAGTCATTCAGTTAGATGATTTAGGAAACACAAGTATAACAGCAGAACAAGTTGATAATGGTTCAAATGATGCCAGTGGTATTGCTAGTATTAGTATTAACCAAACAGACTTTGATTGTAGCCATGTTGGAGCAAATACGATAACGTTAACAGTAATTGATAACAACGGAAATATTTCAACATGTGAGTCAACAGTAACTGTTCAGGATTTAATTGCTCCTATAGCAATAAGTCAGAATATTACTATTCAACTTGATGCCAGTGGAAATATGGGTATTACTCCAGAACAAATAGATAATGGTTCTAACGATGCTTGTGGGATAGCTAGTTTATCAGTTCTTCCAAATGCATTTGATTGTAGTCATATTGGAGATAATACGGTAGTTCTTACAGTAACTGATAATAATTCAAATGTTTCAACAATTGAAGCCATTGTAACTGTTGAAGATTTAGTAGCTCCAATAGCTATTTGTCAAGACATCACTGTTCAGTTGGATGTAAACGGACAAGTTAGTATAGTTGCCAATCAGGTTGATAATGGTTCAAATGACGCTTGTGGTATTGCAAGCATGACAGTTCTTCCAAATACATTCGATTGTAGTCATGTAGGAGCTAATATGGTCACATTGACTGTAACTGATAATAATGGTAATGTATCTACATGTGATGCTACGGTAAATGTTGAAGATAATGTGGCCCCTGAAGCTTTATGTCAAGGGCTAACAGTTCAACTTGATGAATTTGGTAATGGAAGTATCACAAATGAGCAAATAGATAATGGTTCAAATGATGCTTGTGGAATTGCAAGTCTTTCTTTATCGCAATATGATTTCGATTGTTCTCATGTAGGTTCTAATACCATCACACTCACCGTAACTGATGTTAACGGAAATATTTCAACATGTGAATCAGCAGTAATTGTTGAAGATAATATTGCTCCTATTGCTATCAGTCAAGATATCACTATTCAGCTTGATGCCAGTGGAAATTTGAGTATTACTCCAGAACAAATAGATAATGGTTCTAACGATGCCTGTGGAATTGCTAGTTTATCAGTTCTTCCAAATGCATTTGACTGTAGTCATATTGGACCAAACACTGTAGTTCTTACTGTAACTGATAATAATGCGAATGTGACTACTGTTGAAGCCACCGTAACAGTGGAAGACTTAGTAGCACCAATCGCAATTTGTCAAAATATCACAGTTCAACTAGATGTTGATGGCTTAGCTAGTATCACCCCAGAACAAATAGATAATGGTTCTAATGATGCTTGTGGTATTGCTAGCTTATCAATTTCTCAAAGTGATTTCGATTGTAGTCATGTTGGGCCAAATACAGTTACACTTACAGTAACTGATGTTAATGGAAACTTTACCACATGTGAATCCATAGTGACTATAGAAGATAACATAGCTCCTGAAGCCATATGTCAGAATATAGTAATTGAATTAGATGAGAATGGTTTAGCTTCTATTATCCCAGAGGAACTAGATAATGGTTCTAATGATGCTTGTGGAATTGCAAGTCTAGCAATATCTCAGTCTGATTTTGATTGTACTCATGTTGGTGATAATACAGTGATTTTAACAGTAATAGATATTCATAATAATGTTTCAACATGTGAATCAATAGTTACAGTTGAAGATAATATTACACCTGTGGTTATTACTCAAAACATTAGTATTGACCTTGATGAAACAGGTTTTGCAAGCATAACTCCAATGGATATTGATAATGGTTCTTATGATAATTGTACTTTTGAATTAAGCCTTGGACAAAGCGAGTTCGATTGTAGTCATGTTGGTGACAATACAGTAGCCTTAATTGGAACAGATGCAAGTGGAAATGTAACAAGTGTAAATGCCATTGTAACAGTATATGATGTAACTGCACCTGTTATTACTTGTCCTGAAAACCAAGACTTATATATTGGTGTAGGTTGTAAAGTATTGCTTCCTGATTATTCTTTTGAGTTAAGTATAATTGAGGCTTGTGGAGTGGGTAGTATTACTCAGATTCCAGCTCCAGGAACTATATATACTCAAGAAACAGCTGGTCTTCATAATATTGAGTTTACAGTGGTTGATGTTAACGGAAATGAGACTTCTTGTAACTTCGAACTTGAAGTAATCGACTTAGAAGCTTTCACAATACTTGATGTGACTTCTACTAATGTGATGTGTTTTGGTACTGCTGATGGAACAATAACTGTTGCAACAGATGGAGCTCCTTCTGGCTTGTTCTACAGTATCGATGGCATTGACTTTACTAATACCTCTGGATATTTTACTGGAATTGCTCCTGGGAATTATGCAGTCTATGTGAAGAATACTAATGATTGTATGACAATCTGGTCTGAATACATAACGATTACTGAACCAGATTTACTATATATCAATGATATCATTAAAGAAGATGTGGAAGGATGTTACGGTGAAGCAACAGGTAGTATTTATGCTTATGCTTTCGGTGGAACTAAACCTTATCAGTTCTCTATCAATGGTGGTATAGATTGGCAGCCTCAGTACGGTTTCGATGACCTAACAGCAGGTGAATACAATCTCATTGTAAAAGATGCTCACGATTGTATTGCTGAATGGAACGAGCCTATTATTATTGTTGAGCCTCCTCTATTAACTATTACATTGATGCAGTTAAAACCAGTATTCTGTTATGGAGATGCCACCGGTAAAATTAAAACAAATGTAAGTGGTGGAACTCCTCCATATCAATATGTATGGGCAGGTCCTAATGGATTTACTGCGGATACTAAAAATATTAACCAGTTGTTAATTGGTGATTATGTTCTTACAGTAACTGATATTAATGGATGTGAAATGGTTTCAGAAGTTTATACCATCACTCAACCTGATGAGCCATTAACTATCGATGCGGTCATTCCAACCAATATCACGACTTGTTTTGGTGATGAAAATGGTATTATTGAGATTTATACTCATGGAGGGACTCCAAGATATCTATATTCTGTGGATGGTGGTGTATCATATCATGTGAATAATGTAATAGAGGATCTTCCAGCTGGAGAATATGATATACTAGTTATTGATACCAATTCATGTATTACTGTTTGGAATGAAACTATAACTTTAACTCAGCCAGAAGAGTTATTAATCACCGGGGTATCACATTCTAATGTATTTGGCTGTACTGGTTCTGCTTCGGGATCTATACATATATCAGCAATTGGCGGAAGTAATATGATTCGGTATTCAATAGATGGGGGTTTAAATTACTTTAGTAATAACGGTATATTCAATAACCTTACCGCTGGTATATATGATGTTAAAGTAAAAGATGGTCATGGTTGCAGAATTGATTATGAGCAAGAAATAGTAATTTCAGATCCAGAAGTACTAATGATTACGGATGTGACAACAAGTAACGTAACAGGTTGTTATGGACAAAGTAATGGTAGTATTCAAATGTTAGCCCAAGGAGGGATTGGTACGATTTCTTATTCTATCAATGGTGGTGAAAGCTATGAGCAAAATGGTGGGATTTTTGAAGGTGTCTCCTCTGGCTCTTATGAGTTGATATTAAAAGATGAAAGTGGTTGTGAATATTATTATTCTCAGAACCCAGTATATATTCAACAGCCAAGTAAGATTAATATGTCTGTTTTTAATACTCATGTTGAAAGCTGCAATGGGGATGCAAATGCATCTATTACAATAAATGCTTATGGTGGAGCTGGTAATTATTCTTATTTAATTCAAGCTGGTGGCAATTGGTCTTCAAATCCTGTATTTGAGAACTTAGGTGCTGGCGTATATGAAGTTTGGGTAATGGATGGTAATAATTGTGTTATGCCTTACGAGAATAACCCTATAGTAATTACAGAGCCAATAGAATTAGTAATTAGTAATATTGAATCAATCAATCCAATTTGTTTTGGCGGATTTGGAAGTATTACTATTCTATCAGAGGGTGGTACAGGAATGTATAGTTATAGCATTGATGGTGGAACCACTTACCAAAATGCACCTAACTTTAATGAAGTAGTCGATGGAGAATATATAGTGGCAGTTCAAGATGAAAATGGATGCGTCACAGTATATGAAACACCTGTTGTTATATCAGAACCTGATGAAATCTTAATCTTAGGATTAGAGAAATTAGATGAAGCTTGTGATAATCAGCTAGGCTCCATTCAGGTAGCTGCATTGGGTGGAACAGGACAACTATATTACTCTATTGATAATGGTCAAACATATCAAACTAGTCCAACCTTTATTGACCTTATGGCTGAAACCTACATTGTTAAAGTTAAAGATGAAAATGGGTGTGAGGTTTATTGTCCAGAAAACCCTGTAGTTGTTGAAGCATATGATGAACTACAATTATATGTGAGCCAGACCAATGTTGAAGGATGTTTTGGAGACATAAGTGGAGAACTACATATTCAAGCATTTGGTGGACATGGTGAATTGAGTATATCTATTGATGGTGGGCTTACCTGGGCGCCATATCAATCTGATTATACAGAGCTACCAGCAGGTGATTATCAAGTAATATTAAGAGACTCATATAATTGTGAATTCGAGTATCAGGAAACTGTTAGTATTACACAACCTGATGAGCTTAAGGTGTTTGCTAGTAGTCCTAATAAGTATTTAGGTTGTTATGGACATACAGATGGTGAAATTCATATTACAACTACTGGTGGAACAGGTGAAATTCTCTATTCAATTGACGGGGGTGACTCTTATTTTGAAAGTGATGGAATCTTTGAAAACCTTCCTGCTGGTGAATATGAGATATTTGCTAAAGATGCCAATGGATGTATTGCTAGTGATGATGCTCCAATTCAAATAGAGCAAGCTGAAGAAATCTTATTGTCAGCAAGCATTCAAAATGTCACTAATTGTTATGATGGAAATGATGGTTCTATCAAAGTCGCTGTTAGTGGTGGTGTTGGAGAATTTGAATATTCTATTGATGGTGGAGATACTTGGAATCAATATGCAGAATTTGATGAATTATCCGCAGGTAGTTATGAAGTCTTAGTGATGGATGAAATAGGATGTATAAAAGAACATGAATTGAATCCTATAGTGATTACAGCTCCTGAACCCCTAGAAATAGAGATGGTAACATCATTTAATTTAAGCTGTTATGGTTCTGATGATGGACGAATAGTTGTTGAGTCTGAGGATGCTGTTTCGTTCTCTATCGATAATGGTGTAACATATCAACCAAGTCCGGTATTTGAAGACTTAGCAGCAGATGAATATTATATTAAAGTTAAAAATGCCAATGGTTGTTCTGCTAGTTACGATAATCACAATATAGTGATAGCAGAGCCTTCCGAAATGCATATAGCTCAAGTTTATAAGTCAGATGTAAATTGTACTGGAGTATTTGGTAGAATTGAAGTGGTAGCAGATAAAGGTGCTGAATTCATGGAATATTCTATTGATAATGGAATCACATTCCAAGCAAGTCCAGTCTTTGAAGGTTTATTCCCTGGGAATTATAATGTGGTTGTTTCTAATGGCTCTGTTTGTAGTATCGATTACGAATTTAACCCAGTTTCTATTGGCGATATGAATCAGTTTGATATAGCATTCGAAGTTAATGATGGTAATCCAGCATGTGTGGGTTCTGAAATTGAGCTTACAGCAATTGTAGAGGATGGTATGAGTTATAACTGGAGTAGTGGTCAGGTAGGTCGTAGTATCATCGTTAGTGAGGAAGAAGCTGGTGAGAAAGAGTTCACTTGTTTGGTGATTAGAGAAGATGCCTGTTCTACAGCCGATACAGTTGTTGTTGACTTCAAAGGTCTTCCAGATGTGAGTATCGATGTGGAGAATGAGCAAGAAGCCTATTGTGTTAACCAAGAAGTTATACTCGAGGCTTATGCTCCAGGTGCAGTAAGTTATCAGTGGAATATGGAACTAGAAGATGGTCCTTTTAATGAAGTTCAAGCTCATATGGCTGGACAAGTTGAATACACTGTTAGTGTTTTCGATGAGTATGGTTGTAGGAATGAGAAATCTATTGAATTAGAATTTAAAGAATGTGGAGTGAGTAATTCAGAAATGAATATCGGACTTTACCCAAACCCAACTGATGGTAAATTTATTCTTGAGCTCATTGGAGCAGAGGATGAAGTTAATATTCAAATTTATGACTTCCGTGGACGTAGAGTAATAGAACGTAAGATTGTTGATAATTCTGCAACGATTATTAAAATAGACTTCGACTTAGAAAAGTATGAAAGAGGGGTTTATATGATAATGGTCCAGCAAGGAGAACAGCATAGTGTTAAACGTGTGGTGGTTCAATAACTTATAATCAAATATCATTTGAAAAGGCAGCCATTTGGTTGCCTTTTTTTTGATATATATCTAAATATTAGACAACTTTCTCTTTTTTAACATGGAAAAAATAGATGGGGCTGATCAGGTAATACAATACTTGATTAACAAAATGATAACAGGAAAATACTTGGCTTTATTTAGGGGTTTTATTTTTTTTGTTTCACAAACAATAAATTGATTTAGAAATGAAAATAAATAAGCAAATGAAAACTTTTTATTGGATCATTAAAGTAGTGTTTTTAATAGGAATTATGTTCGCCTGTTCACCAGAATCAGAAGATGAAATTCTTGATAATACTCAGGTAGAGATAGAAGAAAGCTCCAATAATAGAATTACAGCAATAGATTTAGATGGAACTACATACGAATATGAAGGAGAATACTTCGGTGCAGAAATGAGCACCGAGTACATAGAAAGCATTGGAGAGAATATCAAGCGAATTAGAATAGGCCATATGTATACCCAAGAAGGTATTGCTTTTACAGTTCCATACGCTCTAGGGACTTATAAAATGGGGACTGAGTATGATAATGGTTTAGCTTATGCCGGAATTGTAGATATGCTTGTATATCAGGAAACTGCCGATTCTTATGATTGGTATCAAAGCTACCCGGAGTTTGAGGAGGATGAGAGTATTGATAAATATGAGGTACCAACTGTGACCATCACTAAGATAGATGAACAGAATATTGAAGGTAGTTTTAAAGGAACCATCATCATGAGTGATCAAGGTGGAGTAGGGGATTATATTACTTTTACCTCTGGTTCATTTAAAATTAGTCAGGTGAGTAATTTTCAATCGGGTTTAGATCAATATTCTCAAAGCATATCCACATGGCCTTATGGCGGTGGCGGTGGCTCAGGCGGTGGTTCAGGTGGCGGCTCAGGCGGTGGTGGCCCTAATATAAATGCTCATTTTGTATATGGAACACAATCATCTTTTATCACACCTGGTTATCCTGATATGTATTTAGATACTTGCAGAGTGAAGTTCGAGAATCAATCCACTGGTGATGTGGTGAGTTATTATTGGGATTTTGATGATGGTAATACTTCAGAGGCGGAAAACCCAGAAAACTTATATGGCTTGTATAATTTGTATACTAACATGAGTTTTGATGTCACTTTACACGTTTTTGATGCTCAAGGAAATGAAGATACACACACACAGAAACTATTGAGCTAACTATGCTAAGACCCGTAGGAAAGCTAATCATGAATGGCGAAGTTTATGAGTTTGGATTAGGGGAAGGAAATGCTTTGTCTAACTATTTCACCTGGGCTCAAGTAAATCAAACAGAATGGTTGAAGCTTAGCCTGACCGATTATTATTCGCAATTTTCAAGCCAAGATATTATTTTGAATTTGTCCTCAGAACCAGATATATATAATCTTTTTCAACAATCGGGGTCCATTATTCCCGACCCGCAAGGATCTTATATTGGATTTTATTTAAAATTTAGAGGCTTTGAAACATTTTTTGGTGGAACCTCCAGTGGTTTTATGAAAAAAAGCGCAAGAACCGATGTTTATGAAATCATAGATTTAGAGATGCAGTTAAGGTATTATAATAATCCTGATTCTATAGTGAATGCAACTATTAATATTATTAACCTTCCCCATAAGGATGTATTCTAGAAAATTAGAATTGATGATAAAAAGCAGAATTTAATAATAAATTCTGCTTTTTATTTATCATCCTTCTTCCCCTTTTAATAAACGGTCAAAAAACTTTCCAACTTTGGTTTTTTTCTTTGTCTTCTTTTTTCTAATTAAAATCTTATCAGTTCAACAATCAAATTCTTTATTAAAAAGTCTTATTGAGCCATCTCATTCAGCAATAGACTAAAGATTGGTATTTAATTACTTATTTGATTCTAATTATTGAAGAATAATATTATTTCTAAAAGATAATTTTAATTTCAATTTTTAGTGTTAAATAATTAACATATAAGTTTTTCAAAATTAATAGGCATTGTAATACCTATTAATAAAGGGATTCGAATAAAATATGTCTGTAGTCTTGTATTGACCTGCATTACAGTTGTTTTCTAAGATATTTGTAAGTATTTTTGGGAGGTATTAACGCTACCTTTGTAATGACCAATATTCTTGTATCTCTTATAAATCATATGATAGGTATCTGCTATATGAGATCTTAACAATTAAATTAACGCTAAAACAATCAAATGAATAAAATCCTACTTTTTATAATTACCATTATAATTCTTTTTATACCCAAGCTTAAAGCACAAGTTCCAGAACTCTGGGGACTTACTTCCGCAGGTGGCGACGGTAATAGTGGTACAATTTTCAAAACAGATGTTAACGGGGAAAACCATTCTCTTTCTTTTAGTTTTGAAAGGTATGATGGGACAAACCCCAGCTATTCAGAACTATGCGAAGCATCCAATGGAAAACTATATGGGGTGACCCAAAATGGAGGAGTAAATGGTGTGGGTGTATTATTTGAGTATGACCCAAGCAATGGAAGTTATACCGAAAAAATACACTTTGATATAACATCCAAAGGGGGCAAAATGACTGGGTCTTTAATCGAAGCATCTAATGGAAAATTATATGGGATGACCGAAATTGGAGGGACATTTAATCAGGGTATCATATTTGAATACGACCCTACAATCGATATTTTTGTCAAGAAAATAGATTTTGATAATGTAAACAAGGGCGGCTCACCTCATGGTAGCTTACTACAAGCCGATAATGGAAAGCTATATGGGATGACTCGATTAGGGGGTACGAATAGTAAAGGTGTACTATTTGAATATGATCCTTCAGATAACAGTTTTTCGAAGAAAATAGAGTTTGATGGTACTAGCAAAGGGAGTATGCCCTACGGATCCTTAGTCGAGGCAACTAATAATAAGCTATATGGGATGACCAAATTAGGGGGTACGAATAATATAGGTGTACTATTTGAATATGATCCCTCAGATAACAGTTTTACAAAGAAAATAGATTTTGATAATACCAACAACGGGAAGTATCCCACAGGCTCTTTATTCTTGGCTTCTAATGGTCAGCTTTATGGGATGACTCAATTAGGGGGTACGAATAGTAAAGGTGTACTATTTGAATACGATCCTTCGGATAACAGTTTTATAAAGAAAATAGAATTTGATGGTACTAATATGGGCCAAAACCCATATGGTTCCTTGATTCAAGCTTCTGATGGAATGCTTTATGGTATGAATGAATCAGGAGGTATATCTTCTAAGGGTGTGTTGTTTGAATACAATCCAGGAAGCGGAACAATCACCAAAAAAATAGATTTTGATGGTTCTAGTATGGGGGCAAATCCCTTAGGTTCTTTAATTCAGGCTTCTAATGGAAAACTATATGGAATGACCCAATTTGGAGGGTTGATTAATGAGGGTGTATTGTTTGAATTTGACTTGAATAGCGATACTTATTCCAAAAAGATAGACTTTATGTTTGCTTATAATGGGTATGGTTCTTGGGGAGCCTTACTCCAAGCCTCTAACGGAAAGTTTTATGGGCTGGCTAATGGCGGTGGAGCAAGTAATTATGGTGTATTATTTGAATATGACCAGGCAAACGGAATCTATACTATAAAAGTAGATTTTGAAACTGATAAAGGGAGAAGTCCCGTTGGTTCCTTAATACAAGCTTCTAATGGAATGCTATATGGAATGAACCAAACCGGTGGAGCAAATTTGGGTGGTGTATTATTTGAATATGACCCGGTAAACGATGTGTATACTAATAAAATAGATTTTGATAATATTCTCACAGGACGGTATTCTCAAGGCTCTTTAATTCAGGCTTCTAATGATAAGTTGTACGGGATGACCTCCAATGGTGGAACAGATGGTTTAGGTGTCTTATTTGAATATGATTTAGGAAGTTCAACTTTCAGTAAAAAAATAGATTTTGATGGTTCTATTAAGGGGGCAAATCCCTTGGGTTCTTTAATTCAGGCTTCTAATGGAAAGCTGTACGGGATGACCTCCAATGGTGGAACAGATGACTTAGGTGTATTATTTGAATTCGATCCAGTCACTGGTGATTATATCAAAAGATTAGACTTTGATGGTGACAATGGGAGTTCTCCTCAAGGCTCCTTAATGCAAGCTTCTAATGGAAAACTGTATGGAATGACCTTTTATGGTGGAACAGATAATAAAGGTGTGTTATTTGAATACAAGCCTAGCCTCAATACTTTTTCAAAAATACTAGACTTTGATGGTACCACTAAGGGGCAGTCTCCCAGAGGATCTTTATTTCAAGCTTCTAATGGAAAGTTATTTGGGATGACAGGTAGTGGTGGAGTTAATGGAAAAGGTGTCTTATTTGAGATCAACCCTGTAAATAATAGTTACACAAAGAAATTTGATTTTAGTAATGGATCTGGAGCATATGGAACTCTTATTGAAGTTTTATATGATGCCTATACTTGGACGGGAGCAGAGGATAGCGATTGGAGTAAAGCCACTAACTGGTATGGGAATTCTGTTCCAACAAGTTCTGATAATGTAACTATTACAGATGTAGGGATAGCTCCGGTTATTGCCAGTGGGGTTCAAGCTGAAAGTGACAATTTGATTGTTAATTCTGGCGTTACGCTTACTGTAGAATCAGGGGGGAGTCTAATTACTGAGGGAACCATAACAAATAACGGAACTTTTCATGTACAAAGAAGTATTTCAAATGGTCAATGGCACTATATTTCATCTCCAGTTGCTGATGCTTTTAGTGGGATGTTTATTGGTGACTATTTACAGACCTGGAGTGAAGAAGATGCATTGTGGTATGAAATAATCGAAACCAATGTAAGTTTAGTACCAGCAAAAGGATTTGGATTTTGGTCCACTGGTAGTGGATCGGATATACACACTTTTACTGGAACACCTAATTCTGGAAGCCAGAGTATAGCTCTAACAACTGATGGTACTGGAGGACTCTATAACAAGGCAAATCTTATTGGCAATCCCTATCCATCTTCTATTGATTGGACAGGATTAGATGATACTTATGGGGCCGTAAATTATCATAACGGAACAGCATATGAAAGTTATAATGATGGTATAGGAACGGGATCCCCCAATATTCCTCCCATGCAAGGCTTCTTTATTCTTCCAGCCTCCTCTGGTACATTTACTGTTGAAAATAGTGATAGAACACATAGCAATGCAACAAGCTATTATAAGTCAAAAAATACGATAAGCAACGGTGTCGTCATCGCGGCATCAAATGGTGATTACGAAGATGAATTATGGATTAAATTCAATCCCCAAACCGTTTCAGGTTACGATTTTACATATGATGCTATTAAATTTTTTACAAATGTAGAAGGCATTTCTCAGATTTATTCTATTAAAGATGAAAATCAATTCTCTATAGATGTTAGACCAGAAAGTGAAATGATTCCTCTTGGATTTAGAAATGATATAAATGGCTATTATTCAATTAGACTTGATCAAATTCATGATATTGCTTCTGTAGAACTAGAGGATACTAAGATAGATAAATTCCATGACCTTACAAAAGGAATTTATTATTTCGACTGGGAAATTACTGATTCAGAAGAGCGATTTATTCTTCATTTGATGGCAACTGGTATAGATGAGAATGAAGCACAAGATATGCAAGTTTATGCTTCAAACGGAATAGTATATGTAAGCATGGACAAGTCTGAAGACTATCAGCAAATTACGTTCTACGATTTAACTGGAAGAGTTGTTTTTGAAAAAGAGCTATCGCATGAAAAAACACAAAGTTTTAATCTAAATCATATAAGTGGTGCTATGCTTGTCCAGCTCAAAGGGAATGAAAAACTTAGAACTAAAAAAATCATTTTATAAATCATAAAATTTAGATTTATAAAGAGTAAAAAACTTATTGGAATTGTAGTTTATGTTAGTATTCTCAAATGGTTTTTCCTAGGTGTCACCAGCTCCTAACAATGGAAATGATGGTCCTCCGTTGGCAGTGGAGCTAGAATTGGAGGTGGAGTAATCATATTAATTAGATTGGCTTTGGTCTAGGGACTAGGGAAAAAGAAAGCTTCATATCAGATTATAAAAGATTAAGCAATTCAACTTGCATATGGAAAATTAAATAGCATGGTTTTAATTCCCCTTTTAATACAACACTAATTACTTAGTAATTTGAATTTCATTTAAAGTCACCTTGGTTTAAGTGGTTCCTTTTTATTTATCACCCTTCTTCCCCTTAAATAAACGGTCAAAAAACTTTCCAACTTTGGTCTTTTCTTTGTCTTCTTTTTTCTTTCTTCTTGTGTCTTTTTTGGCTTGTCTTTTGTCTTTTTTGGAAATTGTTCTCCCGCTATCCACTTTTATGTTTTTATCCTCACCTTTTCCATTAAATAGGCGATGGAAGAACCCATCTACTCCTTTTTCTTTATAGGCTGGGCAATCAAGTATTGATAACAGAGTCGTATCGGTAGAAAAGCTGTTTAGATATTCATTTTTTAGAATTTTGTTCTTTTCAATATTTTGTAGAATATCACCGCTGATGGGTAAAGCCAAAGCAGAACCACTACCCAATCCACCCTTAAAATGAACTTCTGGAGAGCGAGCACCTACCCATGTCCCAATGACTAGATTTGGAGTGAAACTCATAAACCAAGCATTGCTATAATTTTGTGCTGTTCCAGTTTTTCCAGCTAAATCACTTCTGATTCCAAAACGATACCTTATTTGTCTGCCGGTTCCTTCGTTTATAGCTTTTTGGAGGATGGACGATATTTGCGCACATACTTGTTCGTCAATTGCTGTGGAGGGTTTTGATATTGGATTTTTATAGATTAAATATCCATTGGCGTCTGTAATGCTATCAATCATGGATAGATCTTTATGTATATTTCCTCCATTGGCAAGTGTACCGTATGCTAATGTCATTTCATAGAGAGATGCATCTAAAGCACCTAAAGCTAGTGCTGGAGTTTCGTTCTTTGGAACGTGAATATTTAATCTTCTTAATAAATCGGCTACGGCATCATGTCCTGTTTTGAAATACAAATCCACAGTGGGTAAGTTCATGGATTTGATCAAGGCATACCACATGGCCACTGAGGAATCTTTTGTTTGCTGATGATTGTAATTCTCCGGTTTCCAGCCTTTATATGCTTCGTATTCTTTTACTTCGTTCTCCAAATAATCACAAGAGGATAATCCTGATTCTATACCAGCAGCATAAATAAATGGCTTAATGGTGCTTGCAATTTGTCTTTGAGCAAAAATCATATCATAGGGGAGGTATCTATAATTATTTCCGCCTAACCATGATAATACTCGAGCTGTGGAGGGCTCAGTAATCAAAACAGCCGAATTTAGCATCTTATGATAATGCCATAAACTATCAGCCAAACTCATTTCTTCTACTTTAATACCATCCCAATCAAATACTTCTCTATTTTTTCGATCTGTGAGTTCAGTTTTTGAATAATCCTGAAGTAAGCTTTTCTCCCAATTCCTTCTGTAGTTTCGTCTGTTCAACTCTTTATCAAGGAGCAATTGCATTTTACTGAGTTGCTTTTGACTGGCCTGACTTGCAAATTCTTGTATTTTACTATTGAGTGATGTATGTATGACCAAACCATCCTTTTCCAGGTTATAAGCTTGACCATTAGGTGATTTGATGTCCTCCAAAATACTCGTAACTCTCTTTTTTACTTGTCTTACGAAGTAAGCAGCAGGAGATGCTATTTGATAATTAGCATAAGATAAATCTAAAGCCATTTGCTGGATACTATCAGACTCCTCTGTACTAATAAACTCTTCTTTTGCCATTAACTGAATCACTTGATTTCTTCTCCCAGTTGCATTATTCGGATTCAATCGTGGATTATAAAAAGTATTGGCTTTTAAAACGCCAACAAGTACTGCTGATTCTTGAATATTTAGTTCAAAAGCATGTTTGTCGAAATATCTAATAGCAGCAGCTTCAATACCAAAAACCTCCTCGCCAAAGGGAACAGAGTTTAAGTATAAAAGTAGAATTTCCTCTTTGGAATACACTTCTTCCATTCGGGCTGCAATAATGGCTTCTTTTACCTTATTGATGGGCATGGAGAGAAAACTGTGGTAGTTTCTCCCATATAGATTTTTTACCAATTGTTGAGTAATAGTGCTTCCGCCTCCAGAGCTTTTGTCGCCCAAAAGAATAGATTTAAAGAAGACTCTGAAATAGCTTCTCACATCATAGCCTTCATGCTCGTAAAAACGTTTGTCTTCAGTTGCAATAAGAGCTTGTAATAAGTGTGGAGGGATTTCTTTAAATGAGATATTAGTTCTATTCTCAGCAAAAAATTTACCTAATAATTTGCCATCGGAGGAGAGTACTAAGGAAGCTTCTTCCTTATGAATATCTTTTAACTCTTCTTGAGAAGGTAATGGGCCAAAAATGCCAATATAGATGAACGAGAAAAATAGGGCCAATAGGAGTATAAAGCTGAGTATAGATACCCCACTTATAATAAGTCCTTTTTTAATTTTGGTATGCATCATGCTAATAAACGATTTATCCCCAAAAATCGTATTTTATTTATGATTTTTTAAACTATTCATTAAATAATCTCTGAAAAGCTTTGTATATGACTCATAAACTGTAGGAAGGATAAAAAAAGCAAGAAACTAATGAGTTTCTTGCTTTTACTTTTTTGTGATTTTTTACCTATCCCTGCTTATAAATAATGCAACTAACTGTGACATCATCACCACCCATATTGATGGTCATTCCATAAGGACGATCGGCTTTCATTTCTATTTGAGAATCTCCAGCATTTCCCGTGAGTTGTTGCCAAATGGTTACAGCTTGGTGTACACCTGTGGCTCCTGTTGGATGTCCCCAACCTACTAATCCTCCAGTTGTGTTAATTGGCATTTCGCCATCTCTCTTAGTTTTTCCAGCAGCAACATAATCGCAACCTTCACCAGGTTTTGCTAATCCCAATGCCTCAATGGTGAGGATTCCAGCAATTGAGAAACAGTCATGAAGTTCAATAGTCCCCACTTGTTCCACTGTGATACTTGCGTTTGCTAGAGCTTTCTCAATGGCCTTTTTAATAGCAGTAAGCTCTGTTCTGTCTGCTGGTTGTTCTGTGATATTTCTAATGGTTTGTGCAAAAGCAATCACTTCTACAGCATCTTTCTTATCCACACCAATTCTTTTTAAACCCTCCTCCGATGCAATGATAATTCCACTTGAACCATCTGATACTTTGGAACAGTCCATAAAGTTTAAATGATCCACAAATATTTTTCCATTGGGTTCCATTTTTAATGACTGAGCATAAGGGTCAGGATGAGTATTGTGGAATTCTTGAGCCGTAGGATCCAAACGGGCATTTTCTATGGCATTGGCATACCATTGGGCCATCCCTTTTCTAGCTCTATCTCTATCGTATTTTTCATAATAAGCTCCAGCTCTGTCGCTAAACTGGCCAGGGAAGAAATAGGCATGACCTTTCTTACGTTCTTTGTACCAACCCGCACCAGCTAAAATATCAGCTCCATAAATAGCTTTTACGGTATTTTGAACTTCAACGCCCATACTCAAGACCACATCTGCAGTTTCGCCCAGTACAGACCGAATACCACCCATAAGCGATAAGCCACCAGAACCACAAGCCCCTTCTACAGAAGTCGCTGGTTTATATTCTAAACCTTTGTCAATCATTGGGAAAAATCCAGGTAGGTTAGCTTGCTTATTGAATCGGGCCGCCATGAAATTTCCCATGATGCTTTCGTCTACACTATCGGCACCACCTTTTATTTGTTTTAAAACGCCTTGTCCGGCTTCTTTTAAATAGTCTTCTATACCTGGACGAGGCTTTTTTGGATTAAACTCTTTTCTTCCGGTACCTAATGAAATGGTATTATAACCGGCCGTCATATATACTTTTTTACGCATTGTCTTCATTTTTTAATTGAAAAAATCATTGATAGGACCGTAGGCATGGAAAAATCCAGTCAGCATTACAGTATTAACCGCTTCTTTGTTTGCTGCCACACCATCATTAATTAAAGCAGTTCCGATTTCGTTGGAACGAGAGCCGTATTTTGTAGCCAATTGAGCTCCAAGTGAATCCATGGATTTCATTTGTCCAAAGAAATTACCAAATACTTCTTCTTTATTTTTTAATCTTACGGCTTTTTTCCAAGGAATGGCACCTTCGGGTAATGCTCCAATTTGTGCATCACATTTTTCAGCGAAAGTTTCAAATGAAACATATTCTTTGGTTTGAGGATCAAAAGCGGCTACAGGTTGCCCTTTTTCGTATTTCAAGAAGCCATCTTTTTGAGCGCCACTACTCATCTGACCTCCTTTTATTCCAAGTTCAATAAATTGGTCTATAATATCACTATGAAGATTTTCATTTTCCATATATGGGTTCATCACTTTCATGATAAATTGCATTACGTCAATTCCTACATAATCAATCAGCTGAAATATCCCCATGGGGCGAACTAAGAAATCTTGACTCACTTTATTCATGATATAAACAGCCTCAGGGAAAGTATATTTAACGCATAGGTTTTTAACTTCGCTTAAGCCATGAAGACCATCGCGCATAAAATGGCCATTGCCAATAAAACCAGCTATGTCATTTGCCGGAACTACAATTTTCTTTAATCCTTTGGCATAGGCAAGAGCAAACTCTTTCATCTCTGGGAGCGTAGAAGAGGTTGTGATTAATTCAACCAACTTTTGAATAGCTGGAGGATTGTAGAAATGGAAACCTAAAACTCGTCCTCCTAATTTTGCGCCTTCGTCTATTAGGCTGATAGGAACCGAACTGGTATTGGTGAAGAACCAAGGTTTCTTAGGGTTGTTGCTATCTATTTGTGATAATATCTTTACTTTTAAATCTGGATTTTCACTAACGGCCTCAAAAACCAAATGAGAACGATAAGCTACTTCCATAGCGGTGGTTGGGCGAATCATATTCAGAACATCAAAGATATATTGCTCAATAATTTCGCCATTTTCTATTAAATCTGCTCTGTCAGCATATACCGAACGAAGCCATACTGTTTGCTTTTCGGCAATTTTCAAAACCTGAGATTTTACATATTTCATGAGGCCATGAAGTCCCTCGTCAGATAAATCCATGGCATTCAGCACAAATGTTTTTCCTTTGTTTTCCGGCTTAAGACTCAAATTGGTCATTTCAACCGCGGTTAACAGTAGTATTCCGCTACCCATTTTTCCGGCAGCTCCTAAAACTGTTACATTTTGCAATCTTTCTTCGTAAGTCATATTGTTGATTTGTTTTCTTTCAATGTTTTTATTTAACTAGTATTTAGCCTCTAATATCCAGTTTGCCAGTTGGGCTTTCTTTTTTCTAAAAATGCAGCCATGCCTTCAGTACCTTCTGAGCCTTTACCAAATAGGCTTCCAAATTGCTCAGCTTCTAGTTTATTACCCTCCTCTAAAGACATATCAAAGCCTTTATGAGTAACTGATTTTACTTTAGAAACTGCTTGAGGCCCTTTCCCTGCTATGGTTTTAGCAATTTGCATACAAGTATCTATTAATGCTTCAGGTTCTACCACTTTTTGCACCAAACCTATTCTTAAAGCATCCTCTGCTCCAATCATTTCGGCTGTGGTGAGTAAAAATAGGGCGTCGGCTAGTCCTACAAGCCTACTGAGTCTTTGGGTTCCTGCAAAACCAGGAATAAGACCAAGATTAACTTCTGGCTGACCAAATTTTGCTTTGGTACTCGCAATTCTGAAATCTGCTCCCATGGCCAATTCTAAACCGCCACCTAAAGCAAATCCATTAATGGCAGCTATAACAGGAATATGCAATTCTGCAAAACTCGAAAAAGTAGCTTGTCCACGAGTGGCGAATATGCTACCTTCCTCTGGCGTTTTGTTTTTCATCTCTGCAATGTCTGCTCCAGCTACAAATGCTTTTCCTTCTCCAGTGATGATAACCGCCCTTAGGTTTTCGTCAGTTTTAAATTGAGAAACAGCATAATCCATTTCTTCAAAAAAACGGGTATTGAGTGCATTCATTGCTTTTGGTCGGCTGATGGTTACAAGTGCAATTCCATCTTTTTGATTGATTTGTAAAATTTCGTATGTCATCTATTTGGTTTTAAAACAGCTAAAAAACGAAAAATGATAATCTTAAAAATGCAGATTAACATCTTGTTGTTCAGTGAATTTAGTTCATTTGTTTTTTGTAAATTCAAATGTATGCATAATAAATTTTATGGACAAGAATTTTAGAAAAGTTTAAGAATTGGGAGATGCTGATTGATGGTTAAGTGTTTTATTTAAAAGCTAATACCGGACTCAAAGTGTTGTTATTAAACAACGAAAGCTGCTTATGCAAATTCCTGAAATGTATTATGTGTTGTGTTTGAAATACATTAAAATACATAAAACGTTGTATATAAACAACAAAATATGTATATTTGGTTTTTAATACAAAAATGATGGATGAATTAATTAGAATTTCGGATAGGATAGTTTCAAATACAAATAGTGATTTTGAAAGGTATTTGTTATATGAAATTGAGTGGGAGGACAGGTTGATTGGATTAACTGGTGCCAGAGGCGTGGGTAAAACCACATTAATGTTGCAATATTTGAAGAAACATTCCAAATCATCTAGATCATGGATATATGTGAGTCTCGATAATTTCTACTTTCTGAAAAATAGATTGTTCGATTTTGCCGAGGAATTCTATTTGAAAGGAGGGAGGCATTTGTTTATAGATGAGGTTCATCATTATCCTCATTGGTCTATGGACATTAAAAACCTCCATGATATTTATCATGATCTGAAAATCGTTTTTTCTGGTTCTTCAGCTTTACAAATTCATAAAGCAGAAGCTGATTTAAGTAGACGGGCTGCAATTTATAATCTTCATGAACTGTCATTTAGAGAATATTTAATGCTTTCGGGCAAGTATGAAGGTAAAGTGTATTCTTTTGAGGAGGTCTTAAAAAATCATACTGAGATATCTTTAGAAATTACCAAGGGGAAGTCTATTATTCCATGGTTCAACGAGTATTTGAGTGAGGGCATTTATCCTTTTTTTAAGGAAGCAAAAGGGCAATATCATGAGCGCTTAAATAGTGTGATTAATATTATTATCGAGCGAGATTTACAAGTCTTGGAAAAGATATCGTATGCCACAGTATATAAACTTAAAATGCTTGTCGCGCTTTTGGCTGATAATGTTCCTTATCAAGTAAATATAACAGCCTTGAGCTCTAAAACCGGTTTGAGTCGAGATGTATTACTTCGTTTATTAGGTGCTTTGGATAGGGCAAATCTGATAAAGAATATCCGTTTAGTAGGTTCGTCTGATGGATATTTAACCAAGCCAGATAAAATCTATATGAATAATACTTCACTTTTATCATCATTGCATTCAGGTAATGTATCTATAAAAGAAACCATGCGAGAAACGTTTTTTATGAATCAAATGTGTAAATCTCATGTGGTGAAATCTGCGAAAGAAGGAG
This sequence comes from Lentimicrobium sp. L6, assembly GCF_013166655.1. NCBI lineage: Bacteria > Pseudomonadati > Bacteroidota > Bacteroidia > Bacteroidales > Lentimicrobiaceae > Lentimicrobium > Lentimicrobium sp. L6. Next base: position 78,046 of record NZ_JABKCA010000006.1, on the reverse strand, counting down.
ATTTTAAAATTGATAATAGGTATGTGTTTGAAATTGGAGGACGAAAAAAGACCTTTGAACAAATTGCTGATTTACCCGATTCTTTTATAGCAGCTGATGATTTGGAAGTAGGATATCATAATAAAATTCCGCTTTGGCTTTTTGGGTTTATGTATTAAACCCAAAAGCCTAGGGAATTGTCTAGTTAAATAGATAATTCCCTATTTTTGAATTTCATAATCAAACAAATACTCATGAACATGTTCAAATCAATTGTTTCGTTATTGTTTCTCTCAATTTTCTCAATATCTTTAATTGCTCAAGACTCAAATACTCAATTACTCGAAAAACTGGAAATCCTAGAATCTCAACTCGATAACTTACAACATCAATTTAATAAGGTAAATAAGCAAAACGAAGACCTCCTCTGGTTTGAAAAAGTAGGAGACATAGCTTTTATAGACAAGATTTTTATTCCAGGCCCTCCAGCTTCCAATATCAAAAGTGAAACCCATATGAGTTATGGAAACCCCTTGAAATTTTGGTCTTATGTGTTTATTCCAAAATCAGTGGATGCCAGTAAAAAATATCCTTTAATAGTATTGCCACACGGAGGAGTCCATGGAGATTTAACTACCTATTACACTCATATTGTCCGTGAATTAATGGCTCAGGGATATATAGTCATTGCCCCTGAATATCGTGGAAGCACGGGTTATGGAAAATCGTATTACGAGAGTATAGACTATGGAGGATTAGAGAATGAGGATGTTTTTGCAGCTAGAAATCACATGGTAGAGAATTATGATATTGTGGATGGAAGTAGAGTAGGGATAATGGGCTGGAGTCATGGAGGGATGATTAGTCTGATGAGTATATTCGACCATCCTCAGGATTACCAAGTGGCTTTTGCGGGAGTTCCTGTGAGCGATTTAGTAGCCCGTATGGGATATATGGATGATGGATACAGAGCCTTATATTCGGCAGATTACCATATTGGAGCTACAGCGCAGGAAAACATCGCAGAATACCGTAGGAGGTCGCCAGCATGGAATACCTATAAAATGAAAAATACACCACTTCTGATTCATACCAACACCAACGATGATGATGTAAATGTTTTGGAGGTAGAGCATCTTATCAAATCTCTTAAAGCAGATGGTAAAGCATTTGAATATGAAATATATAAAGAAATTCCAGGAGGACATTCTTTCGATAGAATTGATACAAGAAAAGCCAATGAAATCAGAATTAAAATCTATAAATTTCTGGCCAAAGAACTTAATCCCCCAAATCCAATTAAAAATATGGTTGCTCTGCGTAAGGCAGCTTATCGTTTTTAATTGGCATTTTACTCTTTTTTTAGATCCAAGGGTTAGATTAAACCATTCTTAAGCTTCCCAATATTGCTATATCATTTCCGTAATTTAAAGATGAATTTGAAAGGATATTGTTCATGTTAAAAAGAGTTAAGTATTCATATTCAGGCAATAATAACTCTTTAGCTATGTTTTTGATTAATAAATGATGCAATAGAGCTTTTTGCTTTTTTAACAATATGACTATTTAGCTTATTTGGAATATCTCCAATTTAGTCTTATATTTGCTTAGTTAGCATCATCTATCTCAATAATTTAAATTAAAGAAAATGCGCCAGCTAAAAATAAATAAATCGATCACCAACCGTGAAAATGCTTCTTTGGATAAATATCTTACGGATATTGGTCGGGAAGATTTGATCACAGCTGAGGAAGAAGTAAGACTTGCCCAGCGAATAAAAGAAGGAGACGAAATAGCGCTTAACAAACTAGTGAAGGCAAACCTGCGTTTTGTAGTTTCTGTATCTAAACAATATCAGAACCAGGGGCTCAGCCTACCTGACCTTATTAATGAAGGTAATGTGGGTTTAATAAAAGCCGCTCGTAGATTTGATGAAACTAGAGGATTCAAATTTATTTCATACGCCGTATGGTGGATTCGCCAGTCTATTTTGCAGGCCCTTGCTGAGCAATCTCGTATTGTTCGCTTGCCACTTAATCAAGTAGGATCCATTAATAAGATAAAGAAAACCATTTCATTACTAGAACAACAACTAAATCGTCCACCATCGGAGGAGGAAATTGCTAAGCACTTAGAAACTTCTGAAGTTAAGGTAAATGCCGCCATGCGTATTTCAAGTCGCTCTGTTTCTATTGATGCTCCATTGTCAACAGATGATGATACCAGTATGGTTGATTTTATTGTAAGTGATGATACACCAAAATCTGATGAACATCTCATTAGAGAGAGTTTAACTCAGGAAATACAACGTTCGCTATCTACTCTTACCGACAAGGAAAGAGAAGTAGTCAATCTATATTATGGAATAGGAATGAATCATGGATTGACCCTTGATGAAATTGGTGATAAATTTGATTTGACTCGTGAACGCGTTCGTCAGATTAAAGAAAAAGCCATTCGAAGGCTCAAACATCCTTCACGCTCCAAACTACTAAAGTCCTATTTAGGACAATAAATTCTAATAATATAAAGAGGCTGAGGCCTCTTTTTTTATGCCATATTGGCTATAATGATTTCTAGTATCATTATTGATAACAAAAGTCTTATGTCTTCACAAAAAGAAAAAATAGAATTATTAAAAGCCGGGTTTTATCCCCTTGTCTTACTACTTATTATGTGGGTGGTGAAGTTGGTGGAGTATTTATTTGAAATCCGCTTTTCATTTTTAGGCGTTTATCCGCTCGAGTTGAAAGGAATTCCAGGAATCATTCTCATGCCATTTTTACATAGCGATTGGGGTCATTTGATATCCAATTCTACACCCTTTATGTTTTTAGGAACTTTGCTTTTCTATTTTTATAGAGATGTGGCTTGGAAAATCCTCCTCCTCATTTGGGTTTTAAGTGGAATATGGCTTTGGTTAGGAGCTCGCGATGCTTATCATATTGGTGCCAGTGGGGTAGTTTATGGTTTGGCTTCTTTTCTTTTTGTTTCGGGAATCATAAGAAATAATAGAAGATTACTTACCTTAACCATGATAGTCGCCTTTTTATATGGAAGTATGATTTGGGGATTCTTTCCAGAATTTTTCCCTGATAAGAACATCAGTTGGGAAGGCCACTTATTTGGATTTGTCTCTGGAGCTTTAATGGCCTTCTATTTTAGAAAGGAAGGACCAGAAGAGGAGGTTTTTGTATGGGATGATAGTGATGTGCCAGATGATGAAAATGCTTATTGGCGTTCCACTACTCCAGCAGATAAAACGGCTTTAGACGAAAAGGCTCGACCTACTCGAATTCATTATCATTATAAGAAGGAAAAAAAGAATTGATTATTCTTTTAAGAGCCGTTCAAATTCTTCTTTTAGAGTTTCAAATTCATAAGGAGAAGATGCATCTGTGTTGGTAATTTCTCCTTTTTTATTGACGATTATATATCTTGGTATTCCTGTTATTTTAAATCGATTACTCAAAACGGAACTCTGATTATTAGATAGGTGAAAGTGTTCACCCTTTATCTTTTTCTCGTTGATTGTAGTTTCCCATGAGATTTTAGAGCAGTTATATCCTAAATATATGAATACAATGTCTTTATCTTCAAACTTGCGCTTGAGTCTTCTAGAATCTTCTATGCCTCCCATACAGGGCCCGCACCATGGCGCCCAAATATCTATGTATAAAACTTTGTTAGGGTATAATTCAATAATACTATCAAATATTTGATTATTGAGTGTTTTTTTTGAGTGAGTATTTATCCCCGTTGTTGATTTTGAATTAGAGAACCCAACTAACTCATTGTATTTAGATAAAAGATAATTCTTTACAAATGAGTTAGAAATTAATAAATCATCTTCAAAATATGAAAATGTCTCTAGGTCTCTCAATTCCAATAGTTGGTAGTATAGACCTCCCATCAGTAAATCTTTCCCAAATCCAGAAGATGATTTCTGAATCATTTTTTCCTGAATCTTAAATGCAGTGATTCTTTCTTTGTTTTTGTAATGTTGGAATAGGATTTCAAGAGAATCTGAAGGTAGGTTATGGCTTGCTAAGTACCTTTGACTGGCTCTAATAAATGATCTGTAGTTCCAATTACATACTGCATTTATATGGTCAAAATTAGTCTGCTCTAGTATGAAACTATAATTTTCAGGAAGGAAGTTATCTTTATAAGAATAGCTACCTCTATTGAGTTTATTGGTTTTGTAGCGAATTAAGTCTTTTAGAGCTAAGTATTTTAGCTCATGCTTGAGCCATTCTTTAAAAAAAGAACTTCGAGTTTTATTATTTAGGAACTCATTTGATTTTTCTTGATAATATTTTTTTCGTTCTACATTTATGTAACTTAAATATTCACTAGAATCTAGTCTTTGAGGTAAATAGCCTTCGTTATCCCAATCATAGACTTCTTGATAAAAATATTGCTGATACTCGAAATATTCAGTTGTCATTTGACTATAATTTCCTGAATATTGAATGGAACTCATATGAGTGTATTTGTTAAAGGCCTTTTTTAAAGAGTCATTATGAAAAACAAAATGGATGCTATCACCTGGGAAAGCATAAAAAGGAATGGTATTCTGATAATAGAAAAAATAATTGGAAGGGAAAAAACTTTCAAATGAGGTTTTGAAATACCCATTTTCAGTTATTTCGATATCAAATGTTTTTTGATTATCGAATAAATCATCAAATCCAAATTTGATAAAATAATCGTCACTATGAGGATTGTAATTGATGATTTCACCTGTTATAATCACCTTTTGGGGTTTCTCGAATATGCTTTCGTTTTTTGATGTTTTGGAAGTGCAACTGAATAAAAGAAATAAGAATAATAAGTAATAAAGTAAATTGAAGTTGATGCGTTTCATATTATTAATCCTTAATTAAATAGCGATTATAAAAGAATAAACACACAGCTGCCATAGCCCCAATTCCTGCAACTACCATCCAGATTTGTGAAGGATTATAGCTGGTCCAAAGATAATTCACCAATTCCCTATGACTCATGTTCAGCTCATTGGCTAAGGCGTTTAATTCCTCTGTTTGACTTAATTGTTCAGGCAAGTCAAGCTTGATCTTCGCAGCCTCCTCTCTCACAATACTTACTAAATCACTAGTTTTTTGGTAAACAGGTCCAGATACCAAGCCTGTAAATAAATTACCTAAAAACATGGGGATAAAAGAATAGCCCATATATAAAGCTTTTTTATCGGCGGGGGCGATTTTTCCGATATATTCCGTGATTTTTGGCGAAGCTGTCATTTCACCAATGGCAAAAATAAATAGTGAAGAAACAATAAATATGGGATTTTGGGTGATTAGAGTGAGACTTAATCCAACAGTAGAAATTATAAAACCAGTCATCATTACATTTAAAGCTTTCCAGCGCATGATAATACTACTGATTAAAACCTGAAACAAGATAATAAACATAGCGTCGAAATTGGTGATGAATTCTGGGTCCATTTGATCGCCTATGCTATAAGTCTCTGCTATAAATGGAATATTTGCTGAGAAATAATTAAACCAAGAGGAGGTATCTACCCATTGCTCAATGAAAACAGGAAGTGTGTAGAATAATTGTAGATACATAGTCCAGAAGCCTGCAGCAATCACTAGAAATAATACAAACTTAAAATCAATGAGGACAGTAAATATGTTTCTAAAAACTTGTTTAATAGTCTCTCCAAGAGGTTCTTTTGTTTCCATTCTTTCAGGCTCTTTATAAAAAAGAATGAGAATGAAATTCACTGAAATAATGGCTGCAGAAATATAAAATACCAATTCATAAGAAGTATCTTTAAAAGCCAAGGTGAGTAAGGGGCCAAGGAAGGAACCAATATTCACCATCATATAAAATATTCCAAATCCAATGGAGGCTGTTCTGTCAGTAGTGGTTTTAGCTACAGTAGCAGAGATAACAGGTTTAAATAAAGCTGCACCTACAGCTAAGTACAAGTATATGAGGAAAACACCAGTGAAGGTGTCGAACATGGGCATTAAAATAAATGCAGATGCGTATATGAAAAAGGAGAGGATTAATACTTTTTTATAGCCCCATTTATCGGCAATAGCTCCAGTTATAACAGGAAGGAAATAGAGTATTCCGGTCCCAACACTCATGATGAGTGCTTTTTGGTTTTGGCTAAATTCTAATCCGCCAAAATCACTTGACTTGGTAAGGTAGTTAGCAAAGAGCATAAAGAATCCATACCAAGCAAATCTTTCGAATAGCTCAATAGTGTTCGCCACCCAAAAAGTGCGTGGGAACCTTTTAAAAATATTACTCATGATTTAGAATTTAGTTTATGGGAGTGGGTATTCTACTTCTACTAAAGTACTGTCACAAAGCCATGTACATAAGGTAGAATCAATAGCAACCAATTTTGAATCCACATAAATACTCATGGTGTAATTTGCTGAGTCTAAGCGTGTTCTTCCGGCTAGATATAAGTTGTCTAAACTTTTAGCTTCAAACCTTACCCAAAAAGTATCTGCAATACTTTCATATTGCTCAGTTGTTTTGTTAGCGAAAGCTGGGTTTTGATAGGTGATAATAAACCTTTTTCCTTCTGGCATATTATTTTTCAAAAGGTAGGCTACATCATAGCTGGTATAGTTTTGAGGTTTGTCTTCTTTGCTACAAGAATAAAAAAATAGGAGACCTAATGCTAATACAAAAAAAATACTGATTGCTTTTTTCATTTGTAAATATTATGTGATAAGCAAAGATAGTATATGATAGTGATTTGAGCAAATATAGTTTCTACTAAAGCAATTTGTAATCGTTCTAAAGGTTTAGTATTCTTGAAATCAATACATTTGTGTCCAAAATTTCAAAGATGATTATAAAAATATACCCTGAAAATCCCGCACAACGTCATCTTGATACAGTTTATGAATGTCTGATGGATGGAGGAGTCATTATTTATCCAACAGATACGGTTTATGCTTTTGGATGTCATCCTTGCAAAGGAAAGGCCATAGAAAGAATCGCCCAACTCAAAGGCATTAAGAAAAAAGAAGCTGATTTTTCTTTCGTTTTTAGTGATCTGAGTCAGCTGTCCGCCTTTACTAAAAGCTTTGATAAATCAATTTTCAAGGTGATGAAGAGAAACTTACCTGGCCCATTCACCTTTATTTTGGAAGCCAGTAATAGTATTCCAAAAATCTTCAATAATAAGAAGAAAACCATTGGAATCAGGATTCCTGATCATCAAGTTGCTTTGGCTATTGTAAATCAGCTCGATTATCCTTTGATATCATCCTCTATCCATGCGCAAGACAATATTATAGAATACAATACTGATCCTGAAATTCTCTATGATGATTTTTCAGATAAAGTGGATATTATTATCGATGGAGGCTATGGAGATAATCAAGTGAGTACTGTGGTGGATTGTGTGAATGGCGATTTTGAAATCATAAGAGAAGGCAAAGGAATTTTACAGTTTTAGTTTTCTTTTTTTTGATTTTTATCAGAAATCTACTGGGGTATAAAACACTATAGAATATAAACAAGAAAAGCGAAGGTGGAGTGTGAAAACTTCCAGCTTCGCACTTCTTGCTTCAAGCAATTTTTCTACTTTTTGTAAACAAAGGAGTTAATATTCATTCCCGCACCAACAGAAGCAAATATTAAAATATCGTCTTTATTAATCTCATGTTCAGGGCAGTCGTTTCTTAGGATTTTATCATAAAGAGTTGGTACTGTAGCCACAGAGCTATTCCCTAACAAACCGATGCTCATAGGCATGATTTTTTCAGGCATTTTTTCTTTATATAGTCTATAGAACCTTTTTACTATGGCTTCATCCATTTTTTCATTGGCTTGATGTATCAAGACTTTTTTCACATCTGATATACCTAAATCAGCTCTATCTAAAGCCAGTTTCATGGCGGCAGGAACATTAGAGATAGCATATTCATATATCTTTCTACCAAACATCTTTATATACTTGGTATCTGGTTTGTAACCTGGTTTATTGGATTTTCCCATAAATAGGAAATATGCCTCATCGGCCGTGTCTGTTTGCATGGAAGAACTTAACATTCCTCTTTTCTCATCCTCTTCAACTGTTTCCACAATAGCTGCACCAGCTCCATCAGAATAAATCATAGAATCTCTGTCATAAGGATCGGTCACTCTACTTAAGGCTTCAGCGCCAATCACTAGAAATCGTTTTCCCAAACCTGCTTTTCCAAAGGCATCTGCTTGTATCATGCCTTGAACCCAACCAGGACATCCAAAAAGGATATCGTATGCAGTGCAAGAAGGGTTTTTAATATTTAGAATATATTTAACTCTAGAGGCTAAACTAGGTAATATGTCGGTTTGTGTGCTTCCATGATGAATATCACCGAAATTATGTGCGCAAATGATTTGGTCAATAGTTTCGGGATCTATATTTGCATCTTCAATAGCTTTCTTTGCAGCTTCAGCGGCCATATCAGAAACCAATTGATCTTTTTTTAAATACCGACGTTCTCTAATACCCGTAATTTCATTGAATTTGCTAATGATTTCCTCCCCTGGTCCGTCTAGTCTTTCTTGTTTCTCTGAGTAAAAATCTTGTTTAACAAAAGTCTCATTCTTCACAACTTCACTGGGAATATAGCTTCCCATTCCTGTGATTAAAGTATTTAAGTACTTCATGTATTATATTTTTGGTTTTTCAGGCGGTAAAAGTAATCTTTTTTTTAAAAAGGCAACTTTATTTATAAGTTGCATAACAAAAGAGTTTTAGCTACTTATAAGTTGTTTTTACAGGCTATGTTTTTTATATTATTTTCAAATCCTTATAAGTTGTAAATTGTATTGAGGATTTGTAAATTTGTGTATCTTTATCAAATAACATCAATTATTGTTATCAAATGATAACGCCAGCCAAATTAGATGTTTTTGGTTTTATCAGATTTATTGATGATGTTTTAATAACTATTAGAAATGAATTATATTTGGCTTGTTGGAGAAAACAATGAACTCTTAGAACAATTGCAGGTTCTATTTAGTCAAGGACAGTATCAGTTGTCTGAGGATCGAGAATTAATTGATATTATCATTTATGATATTCGAAGGAATATAAATAGTCAAGATGATCTCCTTCTTCTGCAATATGCACAACCAAAGGTGTTTATCTATAAGGATGAACAAGAAATACCACAATATATTTTATCATTAAATTCTAGCAAATCGTTTTTGAAGTTTCCTTTCGATAGTATTGAGATTTTGACACAAGTGGATTTATTGATTAATAATAAATCTGATTTTACATTTAATAATAATGAAGGAATTATTGAGCAGGATTCTTTTTTTGAAGTTTTGAATAGAGATTTGTACTTAAACACTTTTTTAAACACTGCAGATAATGTAGCTTTTGTATTTACTGATATTGGAGGAGAGAACACAAAAATAAAAGGCTTTAGTCGCGGCGCTGAAAAAATATTTCAATATAAAGCAGAGGATATTATTGGCCAAGATGTGGCTGTTCTGCATGAACAAAGCGATGTTGATGGTTTTGAAGAAATGCAGCTTAGACTTAGGAATGGATTAAAAGGGTATACTGGAACCTCACGATTAAAAAGAAAATCAGGTGAGTATTTTGATGCTCTATTTACCATACATCCTCTAGTTAACGAGATAGGAGAGCTAAAAGGAACTATTGGGGTTTCTATCGATATTTCAGAATTAACCAAAGTTCAAGAACAGCTTCAAGAGCAGGAACGAGTTCATAAAACACTGATAAAGAACTTGCCTGGCTTTATATATTATTGTGATAATGATAGGGATTGGACCATGAGATATATTAGCGAGGGATGTATAGATTTGACAGAATATCAACCTTCAGATTTTATTAATAATAAAGTTGTAACCTTTAATCAAATTATTCACGAAGACTGGAGGAAGTTTGTTTGGGATGAATGGCAATTGGCTATTAATGAGAAACGAAATATTATTAAAGATTATCAGATTGTTACAAAATCTAATCAAGTTAAGTGGGTGAGGGAAAGGGGATGCGGTATTTATGATAAAGAAGGAAAACTGGACCATTTAGAAGGTTTTATAACGGATATCAGCGATATAAAAAGGACAGAATTGATACAGAAAGTCATCTTTAATATTTCTACCGCAGTGAGTATTAGTGATAATTTGGGGAAATCAATATTTCATGTCAAAAATGAGTTGGGTAAAATTATTGATACCACAAATTTCTATGTTGCTTTTTATAATGCTAAAGATGATACTTTTGATTTGCCATTTTTTGCTGATGAAAAAGATTCTTTGACTGATTTGCCGGCAGGTAAAACAATGACTAAATATGTCGTAGATACTCAAAAATCATTATTGGCCAATATTGCAACAAAAAAACAGTTGGTCAAGCAAGGAAAGTTGGAAATAAAGGGAAGTCTATCTAAACTCTGGTTAGGTGTTCCCTTGTCTGTTGAAGGTGTTATTACTGGAGTAATTGCGGTTCAAAGTTATGAAGATGAGAATGCATTTAACAAGTCTGATGTGAAGATGTTAGAATTTGTTGCCGATCAAATTAGCACAACACTTTATCGCAAACACGCCGAAGAAGAGCTAAAGGTTGCTCTCATAAAAGCTGAGGAAAGTGACAAATTAAAATCAGCCTTTTTAGCCAATATGAGTCATGAAATACGAACGCCAATGAATGGTATTCTTGGGTTTGCAGCCTTGTTAAGACATGAGGAGATATCAGAAGAAGAACGAGATAAGTTTTTGGGGATTATAGAGAAAAGCGGCAATCGTATGCTTAGTATCATTAATGATGTAATCGATGTTTCTAAAGTAGATGCTGGCATCGTTGAACTTTATATTTCTAAGGTTGATATTGTTGGAGTTTGTACTTACCTGCATTCTTTCTTTTTACCTGAAGTAGAGAAAAAGGGGATGGAGCTTGTTTTAAATCTAGAGGATATTAATGAGGCCTATTTTATAGAAACAGATAGAGAAAAACTCTATGCCATCATCACTAACTTGATCAAGAATTCCATAAAGTATTCCCAGCAAGGAACCATCGAGTTTGGTTGTATAATAAAACATAAAGAAGTAGAATTTTTTGTTAAGGATACTGGAATAGGTATTCCCGAAGAGAAGAAAAAAGATGTGTTTAGGAGGTTTGCTCAACTACATACAACCATTGATGAGTTTAATGAAGGTTCGGGTTTAGGTTTGTCAATTACCAAAGCCTATGTGGAGTTAATGGAAGGAAATATATGGTTTAATTCTGAGCAAGGTAAAGGCAGCGAATTTAGATTTATTTTACCTCAAAATTTAGGACATCAGGATTAATTTGGTTATCTTAGATAGATGAATATCAACAATAAAAAATACTGTTATCATTTTATAAGAAATTACATAGTCTTATTGGTCATGATATTATTGGTTTCGGCTTGTGGAAGGCAAAATCGAAAGGTGAAGCTGTCAGCCGAAGAAAAGGAGTGGTTGAAACACAATCATTCTATTATTGTTGCACCAGAAAAGAATTTCCCACCATTTGCTTTTATCGATGATAAAGGATTTTTCAAAGGTATTTCAGCCGATTTTTTAGCTGAAATTGAAGAACAATTAGGTCTCAACTTTATTATAGCTCCGCCATTTCATTTATCTAAAAACTTAGAGCTCATTAGACAGGAGGAAATAGATATTATTACTTCTATTAAATCTACAAAAGAAAGAAGGGAATATATGGATTTCTCCATCCCTTATATAGAGATTCCAACAATAATAATAACCAGAAAAATCGATAAAAAACATCTTAATCTTAATGATTTAGAAGGCTGCAATGTTGGGGTTGGAGAGAATTATGCAGTGCATGAATTCCTGAGAACAAATTATCCGGACTTAAGCATTCAAACACAGAAAGATGATTTAGATGGTTTGAAAAAACTATCACTTGGTCAGCTTGATGCAGTCATCATGGATTTGGCTAGTGCGAGTTTTTTGACCGACAAAAATGGGATTACTAATTTGTTTGTTTCAGGGGAAGTTGATTTTACATACGATTTGTGCATGGCTTCCGTAAAAAGCAAACCAATAATAAATCAACTCCTTAATAAAGCCATTCAAAATATTTCCCTAGATAGAAAAATGCAGATTAAGGAAAAATGGATACACCTTAATGGCCCAAATCCTGAGTATAGATATAATGTTATCGTTGTGTTTTTGGTGATAGTCCTATTATTATTTGGTTTAGCTATTTTGTTTTTAAATTATTTTCTAAAACGGAAAATAAGGGAGAAAACCTTGGAACTCCAACTTCAAGTAAAAGACAATAAGGTTTTGGAGGAGGAGCTGATATGTTCACTAGGAAAGCAAAAGGAGTGGTATGTCAATTCCCCATTGCCCTATCAGTCACTAACTGTAGAAGGAAGAATTGATGAAGTAAATTCAGAGTGGCTAAAATCTTTGGGTTATCAGCGCGAGGAGGTCATTGGGAAATGGTTTGGTGATTTTTTGGATGAGGAATCAAAAGAGGGATTTCGAAATAACTTTTCTTCCATTTTTGAACGAAAATATGTAAAAAATGCTTATTTGAAAATTCGTCATAGAAATGGTAGGTTTATCGATATCCTTTTAAATGGAAAAGTGTCTAAAGACCCTATTGACGGAAAGTTTAAAACCTATTGTGTATTCCAGAATGTAAGTCGTCAAGTAAAAAATGATACAGAGCTTAAAAAATTCAAAGAAGCTATTGAACAGAGTCCTGTTTGCGTGGTAATGACAGACCCGAAAGGAAATATTGAATTTGCGAATAAACAGTTTGAACTTTTGACAGGATATAGTTTTAGGGAGGCATTAGGTAGGAACCCACGTATTTTAAATGCAGGAACCCAGAGAAAGGAATATTATAAGAATATGTGGGATATTATATCCTCAGGAAATACTTGGACTGGCGAATTTCATAATAGAAAAAAGAATGGAGAGCTTTTTTGGGAAATGGCAGTGATTTCACCAATACAAGATAAAAATGGACTTATAAGCAATTATATTGCAGTAAAAGAGGATGTTACTGAGAGAAAAAAGCTTTGGAGGGAATTAGTAGTGGCAAAAGAGAAAGCAATGGAGTCGGACAAGATAAAATCCGCCTTCTTAGCTAATATGTCTCATGAACTTCGAACTCCTCTCAATGCTATTATTGGGTTTTCTGATCTTATCGATCATGATTTATCTAAAGAAGAAATATTATCCTATATGAATATTATCAATAATAGTGGAAAAGAACTTCAGAAGATTGTTACAAATATATTCGATATCAGCCTGTTGCAGACTGATGAGATTAAGGTGAATTTGGCTGATGTAGATTTGCAACGGTTGTTTACTAATGTATATGATAAAGCTATAGGAGAGCAAAGTCTTGAAAAGTTAAATCAAATAACTTTAAAGACCGAATTTAGTTCTGATTGTGATGGGCGAAAAATACATACAGATTCATATTTACTTGGTGAAGTGATTTTGCATATGGTTCATAATGCTTTTAAGTTCACTATTAAAGGGGAAATTAAACTTATGTGTAAGTTACTAATAGAGGATGGGATAGAATTTGTTAAGTTTTCTATTTTAGATACAGGAATTGGTATTTCAGAAGAAAACCAAAGTCTTATCTTTAAAAGTTTTAAAAAAGTGAATCATAGTACAGGCGAATTATACAGTGGAGTTGGTATAGGCTTGTCAATCTCAAAAAGGCTTGTTGAAATATTAGGCGGCGATATTAAAGTGAAGTCTGTTCTTGGCAAAGGTTCTGAGTTCTCCTTTAAGTTACCATTGTAACATATCTCTTGATTCTTATTTTTGGAGAATCTAATTTGGTTTCATCATTATAATTTCTCTATTGTCATTATTTATCATTGCTTTTTGTTACTTTAGCCATACAAATTCCATTTATGATTAATAGATTATTTAAACCGATATTAGAGAAGCTACCAGAGAACAATAAGCTTGAGCGGATTTGGATATTAGCAAAAACAGATTTTAAAAAGCGATACTACGGTACAAGTCTAGGTATTGTTTGGGCTCTTATTAATCCTCTTGTTCAGTTGTTTATTTACTATTTTGTATTCACAATTTTCTTTAAAACAGATATTCCCAATTTTAGTCTTTATCTTTTTTCAGGCCTGATATTTTGGATGTTTTTTGCAGAGTCAACGAAAAAAGGAATGTATTCAATGCACTCTAATCGGTATCTTCTAGAACAGGTACAAATTGATAAATCAAATATAATATCAGCAGGATTGTTGAGCAATTCATTTGCACTATCATTTAACTTCTTGGTATACTTTATTATATCTCTATTTTTTAAAATAGAATATACTTTGAATGTACTCTACCTGCCGCTTATTTTAATCAATATTATCATACTTATATTTGGTCTAAGCTATATTCTTTCCATTATTTATATCTATTTGCGCGATTTCGATCATTTTTGGGATATTTTTCTAATTGCAGCTTTTTGGGCAAACCCGATAGTTTATCCTGAATCTGTGTTATTAGAATATAAAATTGTCTTATGGCTAAATCCAGTAGCTGGAATCATTATGAATTTACATAATGTACTATTATATGGCCAAGCTCCAGATTTTCAATTGTTGGCATGGAATTTTGCCTACGCTCTTCTGGTTTTTATCATTGGTTATTTTTTGTTTAAGCATTATTCTAAAAAAGTAATTGAGGTATTATAATATGAAATCAAGTGAAACAATAATAAAGCTAAAGGATATTGGCAAGACTTTTAAAATAAAAGACAGAAATACAAATTCTATTCGGTCTAAAGTAACAGGTATATTTAATCCCAATCAGAACCGTGTTATCAAGGCTTTGGAAAATATAAACCTAGAAATTCGGAAGGGAGAGTTTTTTGGAGTCATTGGACACAATGGAAGTGGGAAATCTACATTGCTGAAAGTAATGACTTCTGTTTATCAGCCTGATAAAGGAGGAGTGATTGATATTCAAGGAAGTTTCCAACGATTAGCGCTTGGTACAGGATTCGATTTGGAGTTAACAGTAAGAGAGAATATTTATCTGAATGGTTCCTTGTTTGGATTAACTTTTAAAAAAATAGGCAGTATCTTTAATCAAATTATAGAATATGCCGAACTTGAGAGTTTTGTAGATACTAAAGTAAAATACTTTTCTTCGGGAATGGTGAGTCGTTTGGCTTTTGCAATTGCCATTAATGTAGATGCCGATATCCTATTTCTTGATGAGTTTGGAGGGGTTGGGGATGAAAGCTTTAAAACTAAATCTGAGAATTCATTTAAAGAGTCAATCATTAAAGGGAAAACCATTATTCATGTGAGTCACGATTTAAATACCATTCAAGCATATTGTGATCGTGTTTTATTATTATCAGGAGGAAAACCTATAATGGTAGGGAAACCTGAGGAGGTGATTCAAAAATATCATGAAATTCAGTAGTTTTTGTTTAAGTTTTCATTAGTTTTAGAAACAATAGAAGTTTTTTCCAAAGAGTCATTTTCTTGAGACTAAGTTTATAATACCATAGTTCCGAATTGTGGTCGCTAAACAAATGTTCTTGTTTGCTAATATGAAAATTTTTCTTAATGGCCTTGTCAAACAGATCCCTCTTGAAATAGTATTGCTTATCAATAGGCATGTGTTTATGTTCAAACTCGTTCAACCAAACTACTAATGATAAGATTCCCTTTTCTTTAAGCGCATACTTGTATTTCTTCAAAACAATAATAGCCTCCTCAAATTCCATATGATCTATGGTGCTAAAATCGAAAATAACATCATATTTCCTCTCATTTTCATTAAAAGTAATAATGTTTTGCTCTTTAATGAAAACCTTTTTATTATTCATGTAATCTTTCTTCTTAGCTTCTTTTATAACATTGGGATCTATCTCAAATATTTGAAGCAATGAACAATGTGGCAAAATAAATGGGACTATAGTTTTTGGAATGGAAGAGATTCCTGATTCATTATAACAATCTGTTCTAAGGATTTCTAAATCGGATTTACCCTCTAGCGTTTGTGAGGCAATTTCTTGGTATTCTGAATAAACTTCATGATAAGTGTTACATTTCATAAATTGTGTTTTATTAGGTGAGGCTAAGTTAACAAAATGAAAGAAGTTTCTAATTAGGTTGAGAAAATTAAAAAAACTATTTTTGAAGGAATAAACTTGAGGATTTTATTTTATAAAAGGATAACCAATTAAGTATTTTCCATGATACAATTAAATAGACAGCAGGAATTTTATAGATTAAGTGAACGACTCAATATTGAAGTACCAAAAGATTATTACTGGTATCATACAATCGATTTGGGAAATGGACTTCTCACTCCAGGTGTTTTCGATTTGCGAAATAAATTGCCTTTTTATAATTTCCCCAATTCCATGGAGGGGCTCACAGTTTTAGATGTAGGAGCAGCTACAGGTTTT
The DNA here is from genome assembly GCF_013166655.1 of Lentimicrobium sp. L6. Taxonomy (NCBI): domain Bacteria; kingdom Pseudomonadati; phylum Bacteroidota; class Bacteroidia; order Bacteroidales; family Lentimicrobiaceae; genus Lentimicrobium; species Lentimicrobium sp. L6. Next base: position 61,632 of record NZ_JABKCA010000006.1, on the reverse strand, counting down.
TTTTCATTTGAATTTGCAAAAAGAGGTGCAGATGTTACAGCTACAGAACTACCTTCGCTCTTAGAGTTAGATGTTTTTCCCGGCCAAGATATTAAGGATGTTGTTAATAAAGGCATTAAGTATTCCAAGGGTTACTCCTATGAAGAACCAAAAGCATTAAACCACGAACTATTTTATAATTTAATGCTCAAAGAGCCATTTGAGTTTTGTTCGCAAAGATTAAACATTCCAATAAAAAGACGTTTTGTAAATGTTTATGATTTTTCATTTGAAAAATTGGGAAAAGCCTCCTTCGACTTTGTTTTTATTGGTGATGTGTTGTTGCATACTATTAATCCTTTACAAGCATTGGCATCAATTGTAGAATTTTGTTCTGGTACCCTTGTCATAGCCCAATATATGCCGAACTCAAACGAAAATAGAGCAATAATGAATTATGTTGGAGGCGATAGTATGGAAGACGATATGTCTGTTTGGTGGAGACCAAATGCATCTTGGTTTTTTCAAGTTTTAAAGAAATTGGGGTTCTCTAAAGTGGAAGTTGTTAATGAGTTTTCTGATGCCTATATACCTAATGGAGTTGAAGAGGTTAAATCTGTTATTTATGCTGTAAGATAGCATTAGTGTTCTTATGAAGTGGTAAATAAATTGTTGAATGTAGAAAGAAATAAATGGTGATAGCAATAGTTAGGGCAACGTTTTTAGCGATAAACAATTTTGAGTTGAACTATGCTTATCAATTTTGTGAATCTTATCTTAGAAAATCGTTAGAACAAAATAATGTTCAGTTTTATTGGTTGCCAGAAGATTTAAGTGAGGATAATTTTCATAAAATTAAAGAATCGCAATACGTAATAACTATTAAGGACCCTCTTTTGATTATTAATTGGCAAATGATGAAAAGGATGGTAACTCTCATTGATAAAGGATATGATGAATGTGGGCCTATGTTTAATTTTAGCGATTTTTCTTATCAAGTTTCATCACCCTTGTTTGCTCCCTTAAACACAACTACCTATGAAGAATTACAAGAGTTATATCAAAGTCAAGCCTTGAAAATTCAAAAAGTAGACAAGCTTGACGATAGATGCATTCTATATTCAAGTAAGTCTTTTTTAAAGAGAAAAAATAATCATTCTTCTTTCTATAAATCAAATGCTGGACTATTATTAAATTCCTTTGTATTTACTTTTAAATCATTCTATAATAGGGTTAGAACAGACTTGGTTCAGAACATACCAAATGATGCCCAGAATATTTTAGATGTTGGTTGTTTTGATGGAAATATGGGGAAGTTTCTATTAAGTAAAAGTGACAACATAAAAATTGATGGAATAGAGCCTTGCGAAACCTCCGCAAAAGTAGCATCTAAATATTATAATGATGTGTTTAATGGATACCTTGAAGATTTCAAGACAGAAAAAAAGTATGATGCAATTGTATGCGGAGATATTTTGGAACATCTGAATGATCCTTGGTTTCAACTTAAAAGGATTTCCAATTTTATACGAACAGATGGTTGTTTAATTTTGAGTATACCTAATGCAGGACATTGGACTTTAGTTTCCGATCAACTCAATGGGAAGTTTGAATATCTACCTTGGGGATTAAGTTGTGTAACACATATTAGATGGTTTACTGAGAAGTCAATAAAAGAAGCTATAGAATCGGCTGGTTTTGAAATAGAAAATATAAGCTATGAGCAAATTCCACCCTCACCAAAAGGCCAACAGTTTATCGAAAAAATAGTAGAGCTTAAATTAGGGAACAAAAAATCATTAATGACAAATGAGTTTCTTATCAAAGCAAAGAAAAGATGAAGATAAGTGTTATTATAGTTAATTATTATACATCTAAGTTTCTTCCTTCTCTTTTAAGATTGTTAGAAAGTGAAGAGGAACTGAAGGAGATTATTATTGTTGATAATAGTATGGAGGAGGGTTTAGATGAAATGGTGTCAAAGTTTCGGAACACAAAGCTCATTTCTAATAATGAAAATGTTGGTTTTGGGAAAGCCGTAAATCAAGCGAGTAAATCGAGTGAATCTGAATGGTATTTAATACTCAACCCAGATACCATGCCAGTGCCTGGTTTTTTAAAGAAGTTGTTGAATGGAGCTATTAGTTCAAATGCGATAATAGCAGGGCCTAGGTTTTATCTTGATGAAGAAAGACAATATAAAATACCACCAGCACTTGGAGCAAATTGGTGGATGCAAACAGCACTCGATTTATCTACTAAATCAGAATTGGATGCTAAACTATTATGCTATTATTGGGATATAAGATTTGAAAAATTTTGGATGGAAAAAGAGCCTTTTTATGAGCCATTTCTGTCAGGAGCATGTTTGTTAGTGAGAAATGATAAAAGCATATTTCCTACAGGAAAAATCTTTGATGAAAGGTTTTTCCTGTATTATGAAGACACCGATTTGTGTGTTTTAGCAGCTGAAAATGATTACAGAATAGTTTGTGTTCCAGATGCAGAGGTGGTGCATTATTGGAACCAATCACCCTCGAGTAAAAAAGGAGAACTAATGATGCAATCTCATCAATTGTATTGGAATAAATATTATGAACAGCTCGAATATTCTAATTTAGTCATTGAAGATTTCCCAATATCAATTAACGACCTAGGTGAATTCGAAGCTCCTCCAAGCTTTTATTTCGAAAATTCAAGTAATGAGAAATTAGATTTCGAAATCGGAGTTAATCGAGTGTTGATTCCAGCTATAAAGGTTAAGGTTGAGGAGGGTAGCTTTAAAATATCCTCCTCAGTTTGGAAACTTCTTGCTAATGGTTATTATTTTTCACGTGTAAAAGATAGATTTGGAAAAACAAAAGCTTTATGGAGATGGAAAAAATTCTAAAAACAGATCAGGGAAAGTTTAAATTGAGGCCATATACTTCTGATGACCAAGAAAAAGTAATGGAACTTTGGGAGCTTGCTTTTAACCATGAAATGGATCAGAAAGTATGGCGATGGAAATATCATAAAAATCCTTTTGGATATCAGATTATGCTTTGTTTAAATGAAAAGGAGGAGCCAGTTGTTATGTATGGAGGGCTTCCGTATAAATCATTTTATAAAGGACAAGCTATACGAATGGTGCATATGACTGATAGTATGTCTCACCCTGCCTATAGAAGTACAACTCAAGGGCGCAAAGGATTATTTATACAAACAGCGGAGCATTTTTTTGATGTTTTTGCCGTTCCTCCAGAGTCTGTTTTTTATTATGGCTATCCAGGGATTAGGGCTTATCGGTTGGGGAAATTGTTTTTACAATACAATGAGATTTCTCAAGGTGTTCAATTTGTTTCTGCCGATATAGAACAAGTAAAAAATAGAAGTGGGTATTTTAAAAAAACTAGATTAGTCCATTCATTTGATACAACTATATTCAATCGTATTTGGAATTCACTAAATTGGTACTATCCTTTTTCTATTAGCCGAAATGCTGATTTTATCAAATGGAGGTATTTTGATCATCCAACCAAAAAATATCTTGTTTTTGTATCAAGAAATATTTTGCATCAACCGAAGGCCTATGGTATCATTCAGATCAATAATAAAATTGCAACATTGGTAGATATTTTGGTTAAACCTAGAGTTGATGATATTGCCTGTTTAGTTTCTGAAATAACTAAAGAATTAAAGAAGAGAGGAGTAACACAAATTCAATCTTGGTTACCTCCAAATCATGGAGTAACCCAAAAACTCATACAAATCGGTTTTATTGCCAAAAAGGAGCCATTAGGTCTAACTATTGTTGGTAGAACTTTCCATAAAGAAATTCCATTAGACCATGCATCAAAAAACATGTTTTTTACAATGGCAGATGGGGATCTTTTTTAAACATGATAGACTTCAAAAGGAAATGGGAAAATTATATATAAACTTGTTGAAAGATGTACTGACAGGGATGAACAGGATGGATAAAACTGTTTATGAACCCTTGGATTGGAGCTATGAACACAAGGCAAAACAACCTTTTTTTATTAGGTATATAGCCAGGTATTTAGAAAAAAAAGGATATGTGATTTGCAGGGAAAAAATAGCATCTAAAGAACATCGCTTACAAGGAGGGGATTGGCCTCTTTATGCTGAAACAATGATAGGATTAAAGCGGCTTGAGAATATTGAATACTGTTTCGAAAAAATAATAGAGGATGATATTCCTGGTGACTTTATTGAAACTGGTGTTTGGAGAGGAGGAGCAACTATATTTATGAGGGCTTTATTAAAAGAAGCAGACATTAAAAATAGGAAAGTATGGGTTGCTGATTCATTTGCTGGTTTACCAAAGCCATCAGGTAAATATAAAGAAGATATTAATGATATACATCATGGTTTTAAAGAGTTAATTGTATCTAAAGAACAAGTGAAAAAGAACTTTGAAAATTATAGACTTCTTGATAAACAAGTGGGGTTTATTGAAGGATGGTTTAGTGAATCCTTAGTTTTTGCACCAATTAATAAACTTTCTATATTAAGGTTAGATGGAGATATGTATGAGTCTACCATGGATGCTCTTGTAAATTTATATCCCAAATTATCGATTGGTGGTTTTGTTATTATTGACGATTGGGGAGCGGTAAAAGCATGTAAAAAAGCGGTTCTAGATTATCGAAGCAAAATGAATATTACTGATCCAGTTGTAAAGATAGACTGGACAGGAGTGTATTGGAGGAAATCTTAAAATGAAATAATTAGTATTGTGTTAACTTGAAAAGATGGAGAAACAAACCAAACTAAACAAGCCAAACTTTTTTATACTTGGGGCTGCAAAATCAGGAACATCTACTTTGTATTATTATTTGATGCAACATCCACAAATATTTTTAAGCAAAGAAAAAGAACCAACTTTTTTTTGCGAGGATTTTCAATTGATAAAAAATACTGTTGAATATTTCAAACTGTTTGATCAAGTTGAAAAAGAAACTATAATTGGAGAAGCTTCGCATGCCTATTTTACCGATCCAGAATCTCCTAGGATTATACATGCCCTTTTCCCTAAAGCTAAATTCCTGTTGATTTTGAGGAACCCAGTTGAAAGGGCACATTCCTTATTTCATTTTATGAGAAGGGTTGGTTTGGAGGAAACTAAGACTTTCGAAAAAGCAATTCACCTAGAAGAGGAAAGATATCATTCCGTAAAGTTTCGGAAAGAAAACAAACAATATCCTTATAATTATTTTTATTTTCGATCAGGCTTATTTGGTGAACAATTAAATAGATATTTTAGTCTTTTTGAGAAAAGCCAATTTCATATTATAACAATGAATGAATTACAAATGGACTTTCAAGGAGTAATGAATAAAATTTTTAATTTCTTAAAAGTCGATATTATACCAAGCCAAAGTGGAAAAATCATTAATCAGGGCTATGCAATTAAATATGTGAATCTTCAGAAAGCAATGTACAAAACCCAAAAATATTCCAAGAGTATTTCTCAGCAAATAATGGGGTTTAATAAATTTGAAATTCCCGAAATTCAAGAAGATACTTATAATACTCTAATTAAAAGGTATCATAAGGATCAAGAACTTCTCGAAGAATTGTGCGGTATACGTTTTCTTTAGTGAATTAAACCATTGTAAAATTATTGAAAAAATGGAAGAGCAAGACTTTATTCCTTATAAAACAACTAATGATTGGCAAAAAGGAAATGTTCTGGTATTTGCTCCACATCCCGATGATGAAGTATTCGGCTGTGGAGGTGCTATTCTAAAACATTTGGCCCAAGGAGATCAGGTAGAAGTGATTATTATTACCGATGGTGCTTCACCGGTGATTGAGAGTCAGAAGTCAAGTCTGTATAAATCCATTAGGCAGCAAGAATCTATAAATGCAGCGTGTGTTTTAGGATATGGAGAGCCTATCTTTCTAGATTATCCAGATAGAGGATTCCTTTTTAATGAAAGTAGTATTTTACATATTTTACAATTACTAGAAACTCATCATCCAGCTATAATATATCTCCCTTCTTCTTCAGAAATACACCCTGACCATATTTCTGTTTTTCAGGTTCTTGTTGAATCAGTAAAAAGGTGTTCTCATCAAATAGAGTTGTATTTTTATGAAATTGGGCAAATGCAGAAAGCCAATAGACTTCTCGATATATCAGGTTTTTATGCTCAATTAAACCAAGCCATGGACTGTTTCAAAAGTCAACTTGAAGCTCAGGATTATAAATATCATATAAATGCACTTCATGCCTATAGAACTTATACTTTGGGGAAAAATATAAAATATGCCGAAGCTTATTTTTATTTGCCATCAACAGATTTGTTTTCTGGAAGTGAAGTTTGGCAAAAAACAAACCAAAAAAAGGGTCCAATTAATATTGATTCAAATCTACCAAATGATAATAATCCATTGATTTCTATTGTTGTTCGAACAATGAACAGGAGAGATTTAGCTCAAGCCTTAAAGTCTATAAGTGAACAAAGCTATTCAAATATTGAAGTTCTAGTGATAGATGCATTGGGGAAGAATTCAATTGTTTTAGGGGATTCTTGTGGGAATTTTCCATTGAGAGTAATTTCTGAGAACAGACCATTATCGAGGCCACAAGCTGCAAATGTTGGTTTAAAACATGTAAACGGCACCTATTTCTGTTTCCTTGATGAAGATGATCTGTTGTATAGCTTTCATTGTGGGGCTTTAATTAATGTTTTACAAGGAAGCAATTCTGTTGCTGCATATTCTAATATAGAAAGAGTAGATGCTAATCATGATGTCTTAAATGTTTACAATGATGACTTCGATTTTATAAAGCTTTTATGGGGGAATTATATTCCATTAAACGCAATAATGTTTAGCAATTCTGTTCTCAAAGAATGTGAGTTTGATGAGGATTTTGAATTATATGAGGATTGGAATTTTATAATACAAGTATCAATGTTGGGTTCTATTATTCATATGAATAAACTTACAGGAAAATATATTGATACCAATTCATCTGGAGTAAGGAGTAATGCGAAAAAAATTCATGAGATGGATATTTCTCTAAAGAATAAATGGAAAAACAAGATATCTCCAGAAATGTACTTTGAATTCTTGAACTATGGTTCGCAACTGCTTAAGGATGATAATATCAGGTTTAAGAAGAAAAATGAAAAGTTGAACCTCTCAATCAATAAATATTTAAAGCAAATAGAAATATTAGAAAGTAAGAATCAGGATAATCGTGCCATAATAAACAGTACAGAGGAAAGTGTAGTTGAGTTGGAGCGAGTAATTCAAGATAAAGAGAGTCAGGTTCAAAACCTTCACAGTGAAAAATTAAACTTAGAAATAAATGCCAAAATGATTAAAAACTCTATATCGTGGAGAATAACAAAGGTATTTAGGTTGCCAATATTTGAGGCTATAACAAATATTATTCTTAAATATCGTTTTGATAAACTGCTCAAAAACACTGAGCTTTTCGATGCAAATTATTATCTTTCAAATAATGAGGATGTGGAGGTGTCTGGAGTTTCCCCAATCAAACATTTTCTTTTTCATGGAGGCATAGAGGGAAGAAATCCCTCTGAAATATTTAATAGTAAACTCTATTTAGAGCAAAATCCTGATGTTAAGGAGGCTGGAATAAATCCCTTGTATCATTATTTATTGTTTGGCAAAAAAGAAACTCGAAAATGTGTGAATATTGATGTTGAGGGAAATGAGCTGACCAACACAGAATACCAAAGAATATTAGAACGACAAACAGATACTCCAAATGTAATCACAGAGATGTCTGATAATGATACACTGAAGCTTATAAAAGAAAGTGATTTATTCAATGCCGAATATTATATTCATAAGAATAAAGATGTAAAAGAAGCAGGCATTGAGCCACATGAACACTATTTATATTGGGGATATAAGGAAAAAAGAAACCCAAGCAAAGACTTTGATAATCAGTTTTATTTAGAAACAAATCCTGATGTAGTAAGTTTCGGAATAAATCCATTATTACATTATTTGAAATATGGTATTAATGAGAATCGCTTACCCAAAGCGATAAAGGTAGATGAAAATCATAGTTTGAGCCTTGCAGATATTAACAATGTAGAAATAGATGATGATTCTTGGACAGAACAGAAAGTTGCAATAGTATGTCATTTATACTATTTTGATTTGGCCGATGAAATAATAGAGTATCTTAAAAATATACCCATTTCTTTTGATATTTTTATTAGTACAAGAGCAAATTATATTGAAAAAGTGAATGTATTGTTTAGTTCAAAATTTAAAGGAAGCCAGGTATTAGTTAAATCATTCTCCAATAAAGGGCGAGATATATTTCCTTTTGTGAGTTATTATAAAAGTCATTTACAAAACTATGATTTGGTATGTAAAATACACTCTAAGAAAAGTCCACACAACTTACATTTAGAGGGGTGGCGAAAATACCTTCTAGAGCAATTGATTGGCGGAAAAGCTCCCATTAAGAAAATTTTACATTCATTTAAAAGTGATAAAAAACTTGGTGTCGTTTGGCCAATTGAATACCCTTATCTATCAGTTGTTTATAAAGATAATGATTGGATTAATGATGATGCATCTGCGAAGTTTTACCAATCCCACAGTAAATTACCTAAAATTCGATCAACTAGAAGTGATTTCAATTTTGAATTTCCAACAGGATCAATGTTTTGGTTTCGCCCCCAATCCTTTAAGGAACTACTCCAGTTAAATATTCAGATGGAAGATTTTGAAGAGGAGAAAAATCAGTTGGACTACACCTTGGCACATTATTTAGAAAGACTTTGGCCACAGTTTGTGAAAGATAGTTCATTCAGTATTCAGAAATCTTATTTTAGCGATAAAATGAGAATTGACCAATCTGAACATCGTAAAAAACTTCCCACAGGCCCAAGCATTTTATTCATAACTCACGATTTGTTTCAAGCTGGAGCTCAACAGATTTTATTGAATATTTTAAATTGGTTGTATCATAATACCAGTATTAAAATGAGTGTTGTGGCCTTAAAACTTGGAGATGATGGTGGAAAGTTAAAGTTTGCTATTGAAAGTGTAGCTGACCTTTATATGTGGGATCAATTAGAAAACGAATATGGAGAGGAGGCCATACATCAGCTCGAGAATAAGGTAGGAACGGTTGATTTAATATATGGAAACACCATAGTTTCTACTCAGATATATTCTTTCCTTTCAGCTTTTAATGCTCCATTTATCACTCATATACACGAGCTCGAAAAATCAATACAAAAGTACACACTCGACAAAACACGTGAAGTCTGGAAAAACAAAACTAATTTACATATTGCTTGTTCAGAACCTGTAGAAATAAACCTTCAAGAAAATCATAATATAAAACCTACGGATATTTTATGCATACATGAATTTATTAAGCCTCATTATATAGTAGAACCAAACAAGTTGGACCGAAGGGAAATGCTTGCTTTGCCAGAACATAAAACCATTATTTGGGCTTGTGGAACTATTAACTGGAGGAAAGGCACCGATGTTTTTATTAAAGTAGCTCATGAATTAAAAAAGAGAGGGGTTGAGAATTTTGAGTTTAATTGGATTGGTGATAATTATTGGAATATTGAGCATGCAGACTGGGGAGACTGGACCGAGTGGGAAGAGTATATCAAGAAGTATAAGTTAGAAAAGCTGATTAACATTATTCCATCACGAAATAATCCATCTGAATATTTTGCCGCTGGAGATTTATTTTTCTTACCTTCTAGAGAGGATCCGTTTCCATTAGTGTGTTTAGAGGCAGCTGAGTGTGGCTTGCCAATAGTTTGTTTTGAAAAAGCTGGTGGCATTCCTACCTTAGTTGGCGATGATGCTGGTTTTTCCGTTCCTTTTCTTGATGTGGAGAAAGCTGCTGATGTTATTTCTAAATTGATTTCTGATGAAAAGCTAAAGCAAAAACTTGGTGCCAAAGCCCGAGAGAAGGTGTTCTCATCATATACTACTGATATTGCTGTTCCTCAAATATTGAAGGCTTGCCATAAGGAAATGAAAACACAACCATTGGTGAGTGTTGTGGTTCCTGTTTTTAATCATGGTGATTTTGTGGTAGAAAGGATTGAGAGTATTTTAAATCAAACATTTAAGGATTTTGAGATAATTATACTTGATGATTGTTCCACTGACAATAGTTTATCATTAATTAGAAAGTATGAAACGAATTCCAGTATTCGAATTATTACTAATGAAGTAAATACTGGTTCCCCTTTTAAGCAATGGGGAAAAGGTGTGGAACAAGCACAAGGGAAATATATATGGATTGCCGAAGGAGATGATGTGGCAACCCCCGAATTTATTGAGAGTCTATTGGTAGCTTTTAGCAATCCTAATGTACGGATGGCTTATAGTGCTTCTCATCAAGTTGATCAAATTGGCGAAGTGGAAAAGGAACATTATATCAATATTGGTCATTACAGTAACCTTGGGTTTCCCAAAGAGAGGTGGCAAAAAGAATATTATGAGGAGGGTAAAAATGAAATAGAATCTGCTCTTGCCATTAGAAATACCATTCCAAATGTTAGTGCAGTTATTTTTGAAGCACAAGCTATTAAATCTGTTGATTTTGAAAAAGCAGCTGAGTTTAAAAATGGTGGAGACTGGTATTCATACCTATCCATATTAAAAACAGGGGAAATATATTATCATCCTGCTCACCTCAACTATCATCGTGTTCATTCCACATCAGTTGTAGTTACAAATAAGATTTTAGCGAAAAATACACTTCCCGATTATTATAAAATCCATTTAAAGGTGGTTCAGGAAAACAAACTTTCGCCAAAGGTTATAGATTTAATGATTAATAGTGTAACTTGTGATCTTAGAAATATATGGCCAGATTTAAATGACAAGGAATTTGCAGAGCTATATGATAGCAAGATGATTTTACAAAACAGGATATAATAACCAGACAATAATTAGTTTTTTAAAAACAATCAATCATCAAACAAATTGATCATGTTTAAAAAGAGGATAAAGATTTACTTACATATTGGACAACCTAAAACAGGGAGTAGTGCCATTCAAAGTTTTTTAAACACCAATAGAAAACACTTATTTAATAAGCATTCCATTTTGTATCCAAATCTTAACTCTAATGACTATTCAAATGGAAATCAGCATAATCATGCACCCTATTTTATGAATACCTTTGTTAAGCATGCTGATAAAGAGTGTATTGAGCTTTTTAGCGACATAAAAAGGTATTGTCAGAAAAATAGGATAAAAAAGATTGTGATAAGTAACGAGGGTTTCTTTTGGCACTGGTGGTCTGGTTTAATGAAAGATATAATCGAGAAATTGGGTTTTGATCTGAGCATTATATTATACCTAAGACGACAAGATAAATATTTAGAATCTGCCTGGAAGCAATGGGGTCATAAGCTTCCTGAGTGCAATAATATTCAAGATTATTATGAAACCCTTAACCTAGACTGGTTAGATAATTTGAATATGTGGCTAGATAAATTTGAACCTTCTGAATTTCAGGTTTTTCCCTATGAAAAATCAACAATTGGAGAAGATGTTGTTGAGCATTTTCTAGGTGTTTTAGGTGTTAAGAGGGATACGGAATTTCAGAATCCTCCGTTTTCCAATGAGAATTTCAATATTGGCTTCGATAGAGATACCATAGAGTTATTGAGACTTAGTAAGGAATTGGTTAAAGATCAGCACGATCATAGCTACCTCGATCTCATGCATGATATAATAAACGAAAAACAGCGAAAAAATAATACAAGTACTAAGGGTTTTCTATCTCCTTTAGAAAGCATTGCTATAATCAATAAATATACCCAGTCGAATAATAGAATTGCAGAATTGTTTTTAGATAATAGCAACACATTGTTTAACGATTCTTTACCCTCGGAAACAGATGCTTGGGAACCATATTCAGGTTTAAATTTAGAACTAGTAATTCCTTTGTTGATGGAAAAACTAAAACTACAATCTGATGAAATTAAGAAATTGAAGCGGGAATTAATATCTATAAAGAGTGCAAAAAACTAAATTATGATATTTAATTCACTCACCTTTGCCTTGTTTTTGCCTATTGTTTTTGTGCTGTATTGGTTTGTTTTCAATAAAAACCTCAAAGTACAAAACCTTTTACTAGTTGTGGCAAGCTATGTGTTTTATGGTTGGTGGGATTGGCGTTTTTTATCATTGATTTTTATCAGCTCAATTTCAGACTATACCATAGGATATTTTTTAGCAAAACAAAAAGGGAAGCTAGGTAGGAAACTATTACTATGGCTTAGTTTAGCCATCAACTTGGGTTTTCTGGGCTTTTTTAAATACTATAATTTCTTTTCAGAATCACTTATTGAGGCGTTTAGATACGTGGGAATTCATCTACATGAATCGAGTTTGAATATTATTTTACCTGTTGGAATTAGCTTCTATACTTTTCAAACTCTGAGTTATACCATAGATATATATAGAAAGAAAATAGAACCCACTACACAGATAATTTCATTTTTTGCTTTTGTCAGCTTTTTTCCACAATTGGTAGCGGGACCTATAGAACGGGCTTCAAAACTTTTACCTCAATTTCAGAATGCGAGAGTTTTTAATGTTGTAAAAGCCAAAGATGGCCTTAGACAAATATTAGCAGGATTAATTAAGAAGGTGGTGATTGCCGATACCTTAGCCATCCAAGTTGACTTAATTTTTGGTGGAGATTTAGCTGCAACACCTGGGCTTGTTTTGATATTTGGAGCTATTTTATTCGTATTTCAAATTTATGGTGATTTTTCTGGATATACAGATATTGCAATAGGTACAGCAAGACTTTTTGGCTTCGATTTGATGAGGAATTTCGCCTATCCCTTTTTCTCCAGAAATATAAATGAGTTTTGGCAGCGTTGGCATATTTCACTTTCTACTTGGTTTCGCGATTATGTATTTATTCCATTGGGTGGGAGCTATTGTTCTAAATCTAAGCAAGTAAGAAATATAATAATCACATTTACCATCAGTGGTTTTTGGCATGGAGCAAATTGGACTTTTGTGATTTGGGGATTTCTTAATGGATTGTATTATTTGCCCTTGTTATTATCATCTAAAAAGAGAAAATACACTAATATTGTGGCATATGATAGAAAACTTCCAAGCCTAAAAGAGACCCTGCAAATTTTAATAACATTTGCTTTGTTTACCTTCTCGATGGTGTTCTTTAGGTCGGCAAGTTTATCTGAAGCTTTCAGCTATTTAAAATTATCGGTGTTGAATATTGGAGTTAGACCAGAGCTTATTTTTAACTGGGTTTTGTCACCCTCATTCGTGTTTGTTATATTGTTGATTATAGTTGAATGGGTTCAAAGAAGAAAACAATATTTCCTTCAAATTGAAAACCTTCCATTCTTTATGAGGTGGACAGTTTATCTTTTAGCGATAGCAAGTCTTGTGTATCTAGGTCAGTTTTCTAGTTCTCAACAGTTTATTTACTTTCAATTCTAGCCTATGCCTGATTTTAAAACTTTTTATATCAGTTTGGCTAAAGTAGTACTCGTTCTTTTTATCGTCACGGCGCCAATTCTATATTTCAATATCATTGTTGATCCTTATGGAGTCTTTTTTGGTAATTACAGAAATTCGAAATTGGAACCAAATAAACGATACATGAAGATGAAACACGTATTAAATAGTCCTGATAGGTATCATTCTTTTATCTTTGGATCATCACGTGTTAATGCTTTGAACCCAGCAAGAATTAATAATTCCAAATATTACAATATGACCTATAGTGCAGGAATTCCAAAAGCTCATTATCAGGATATATGTAATTTAATATCGCATGGTGTTAAGATTGAGAATTTATTGATATCGCTAGATTTTGAAGGCATACTCTATGGTGTTGAAGCTAGTGAAAATGATTTATTGAGAAAGAAACCGCCTTCAACCTTCATAGAAAAAATCAAATTTTTCCAGTCCTATATTTTTTATCTGCCATCCTGGAACTATATTAACCTTTTTTATACCAAGGGCAGTCCATTAATAGATAGGTCTTTAGTATTTGAAAATGGAATTACTTATAATAGTTTTTTCGAAAGCCTTAGCAATAAAGGCAAGTTAGCACATAATTCTAGTTCACGATTTTTAAAACCTTCGGGTGCTAGGAAATTTCCAAGCCGTTTAAATATCACAATAAAGGAAATTGAAAACATTGTGAATCTTGCAAAAGAACATGAAATTAACATCCAATTTTTTATCAATCCAGTTCATGCCACTACAATTCTAAACCTAGATTTGGAAAGATATTATCGAGGATTGGAGATGTTGTCGGAGCTTACTGATTTCTACGATTTCAGTGACTTGAACTCCATTACAACTAATAACCTCAATTACTTTGAAACTTCACATTTTACTCAAGGAGTAGGTGATTTAGTTATTGCTAGGATATTTAATCAGTACCATCCTCAATTACCGAATGATTTTGGGAGGAAAGTAAGTAAATTAAATATTATCGATCATATTGAGCATCATAAAGCACAAGTGAAAAGATATTTTCATAAAATAGAAGTTGAGGATTATATTTCACCTATATATGAGAAATCAGATTATTTAAACTCGAAAGATAGCGTTTTTTGGAGTGTCGATGCTTTAAATGGAATAGGTAATGCTCATGTTCAAAAACCATTTGTTCATTCCATTCCTTTGCTTCAAATAGCTGGCAGAGCAATTGTTAAAGATTTTTCAAATAAACCCAAGAAGGTATTTATTAAAATTAATGAACAGTACTTTGAAGCATGTAAGGTGAAAGAATGCGATTCTTTAGGTTTGATTTGGAAAGCTGAAATAAAAACAAATCTTTTACAAAGGGGTATACAGAATATTGAACTAGCCCTATTGATTGATAACAAGTTTGTTTTTGGGGAGGGTAGCGAAGAAATTTATGTTATGCCAAATCAAGTGAGTGTTAATAATTTAGAAATGACTAGTGGGGGTGAGTCAGCAGAGTTTGTGGTAGATAATATTGGTGGACAAAATGGGAATTATATACTTCCGCATCACAAAGAAAACTTTTTGGAGATAAATGGTTGGGTGAAAAATGAAACAGGTCAAAACCCTATGAATAATGTATTTGTGAGTATTGCAGATAAAGAATATCCAATACAGTTTGTCAATCCAAGAAAAGATGTTGTTGATAGGTATGAAGATAATAGTTTGATGATGTCAGGTTGGTCGGTAAAAATACCAATACACTTTGATAGGGGCTGTTATGATATTGATTTTAAGGTGGTGAATAAAGACAAGAAAAGCTTTTGGGTTCCGGAAAACAAATACACTGTAAGGTTTATTGAGGCGCATTCTAAGGAATTATTAGCCGACCTTATTGAATCTCCTATGAAGACCAGATATGTAATTGATAATATAAACAGAGCTAATAATTTTGAGGAGGCCGTTGAAATCAAAGGAGAAAGCATTGAGATTCGAGGTTGGGCTGTGGATGATCTGCACAACTCATCAGCTTTGGGTATGGTCATAAGAATTGGGGAGAAATATTTTCCTAGTGATTATGGACTACCACGGGCAGATGTGGCTAAAGCTTTTACCAATCAGGAGTTTGAGTTTAGTGGATGGAATGTTATTATTCCTACAAAAGAATTGGAGGAGGGGGAGTATGAATTATCGGTGTATATTCTTTCTAAAGATGAAACCACATATTACAAGGATGATACAAATTATAAAATAAAAATAGAGAAATGAAAGCGATGAAACAATTAATCTCCAGTTTGAAGATGAAGTATAAACAGAGAGATGCTTTTTTTCTAATGGCTCTGTTTTTATCCTCAATTGCCATTATAGTATACTATTATTTAGTGTTTCATTATACTACTAATATACCATTTTTCGACGAGTACTATTGTTCTTTAGCATGGATTGAGAAATTTGATAACCAAAGCTTTTTACAAAAAATTAAATTGCTTTTTAGTCAAGCAAATGAACATAGAATATTCTCCTATTTCTTCTCCATAGCCTTGCAATTTTTAATTAACGGAGAACTAGACTACAGGCAGCTGGCTATTATAGGGAATCTGGGAATGTTTGGACTATTATATGTGTTGTATAGAATCAACAAAATGTATAATGGTGATCTGTTCTTATTTCTTCCTATTATATTCTTATTATTTATTCCTATACACGAAATATCAGATTGGTCAATGTTAACCATAAGTGGAATAAATCAATATTTATTTGCTATATCATCCTTATACTTGTTGTCTAAGCCAAAGGCTACACATTTTATGGGTTCTATTTTCTTTGCTATGCTAGCTACGTTTTCTTTCGGAAGTGGAATGTTTGTGTTTTTTGCTGGATTTGTTGTGTTAGGGTTTGCTAAAGATAAATCATATAAAAAGCTATTAATTTGGGCGCTGTTCATGATTTTATCTTTGATATTCTATTTTTCCAATTATAACTTTATTGCTGGCACAGGTTCAAAATTGGCATTTCTCAATCACCCGTTTCAAACTCTACAGTATTTCTTGGCTTTTTTCGCTAGAATTAGCATCCCCATTATTCCATATCATTTGCGGTTTTTACCATTAATTGGAGCCGTAGTTATATCAATTTCTGCACTAATGTTTTGGAAGAAATGGAAAGTGATGGATAAATATTCTGTCGCTTTTGCATTTTTGTTTTTTATAGCATTATCAGCTATGGCAGCTGCAATTTCACGTTCCGGAGGAGGGTTTTATGGGGCAACTGCACCAAGGTATGCATTACGTTCGGTAATGTTTATCATCGTTTTATATTTAATTATTATTGGTGATTTAAAGAGGCCTAAGAAGTTTGTAATCATTTTCCTTCTAGGAATAAGTAGTGCTTTTTATTTCTTGAGATTACAACATCATATGATTGCTCTTGATATACATAAGACCAAGCAGGTTAATGGTTTAATAAGTTACTATAAAGATCCTTCAAACACTATTTTACAATCTCCAAATAATGAATTTGCATCAGAACTTATCAGTAATGCTATTAAAAATGGATATTATCATCCACCAAAAATGGAAGAACTTCAATTTGTAACAGGGGAGATTGAATTGTTTGGTTTTGATTCTGCAAGCTCTAATGTGGTAATGGTATTTGATCGATATGAGGATTCAGAGCAGCATTTGCAGATAGATGGATGGGCATTTTCGAGTGATTCCAATGTGAAGAAAGCCCAAATAGGAATTGCTTTTATTGGCCATGAAAATCAGAAATACTTTAAAACAAATCTTGTCCTTAGAAAAGGGGTTGTTGGGCATTTTAGAAACACCTATTCTCATGTAAGTGAAAAATGTGGATTTGATTTTTCCTATTTCAAATTTTTGTCGCAATTAAAACCCGGAGATTACAAGATTGCCATAGTTCTGTATAATGATGATGGTAATATATTGGAGGTTAAAGAAACAGAACGTAGTGTGGTAATTAAATAACTGAGAAAACTTAATATCATGATATCAACACCTGAGATAAATATAATAATTCCATTGTATAATGAGGAGGATAGCTTTAAAAAACTCATTAAAAGAATAGATGATTTGATAGAAAATAGCGAGTTTCGAATAGAAGTTATTCTTGTAGATGATGGAAGTAGAGATGCTACCACAAGAATGATGGAGGAGCTTTCATTTAAAAACTCCACATATCAATCGATATTTTTATCTAGAAACTTTGGCCATCAAATGGCATTAACTGCAGGTTTAGAATCTGTAAATGCAACAAAGGGGGTGATGATTATTGATGGTGATCTTCAAGATCCACCCGAAATGTTAGATGCTTTTTATGCAGAATATAAAAAAGGTAATGATGTGGTTTATGCTATTAGGGAAGAGAGAAAAGGTGCATTGTTGTTGAGGATAGCCTACCAATGGTTTTATAAAATTATGAAACGATTTGCCTACATTCATATTCCTCTGGATAGCGGCGATTTTTCATTTTTAAGTAGGCGAGTTGTAGACGAAATTAACAAGCTACCTGAAGAGGGTAGGTTTCTGCGAGGAATACGAGCTTGGGTTGGTTTTAAGCAAATTGGTATTCCATATCATAGGGAAGAACGGAAAAATGGAGATTCTAAGTATAGCTTGAAGAATTTGACCAGTTTAGCTATGAACGGAATATTTAATTTTAGTAAATATCCCATACGCTTTACTATGGTTTTAGGTACCTCGGCCTTTACTATTTCTATGATATATTTTATAATCACCTTGTTTAGGAAAATATTTATTGGGGATGTCCCGTCTGGATTTACAGCGCTATTATTTGTTATTATTCTCTTCGGTGGACTTCAGTTAATGGCCATTGGAGTCATTGGAGAATATATATTACGCATTTTCTTTCAGGTGAAAAATAGGCCTCATTATATTGTTCAGCAGAGAATTAAAAATAAAGAAGTAACAAGTGAATAGAAATCAAACTTTGTTATTCTTTGTCAATAACTGACATTAAAGATGCTCCAATTGGAAGATTTAGCGGAATAGCAGTTTCTAGTTTCATGATGAGTTTTGTTATACTATTAACTAATGGATGAGGAGGTTTGAATCCTTTGCTAATCACATTTTCTTCTTTCTGAAAAACCAGGTAGAGCTTTCTGACTAACAGAAGTGGTATAAGACTGAATCCCCAGTATTTATGATTTACAGAACTGCCATCTATTTGGTTGACTATGGCATTAATATCTTTCTTGTTATATCTTTTTAGGTGGCCAACAATTTTATCATACCTAGAATAGAGCCACTGATGTGCAGGAACATTAATGATTAATTTCCCTCCTTTTTTTAAATGGGCTAATGCACTTTCAATAAAGTATTTTTCATCTTCAATATGTTCTATCACATCAAAAAGAATGATGATATCGAATTTTTCTAATAAATCTTTATGCCTATCGTGAATGTCATAAGTATAAACAGTGCCTTTCAAATCTTCAATTATATGGTCAATGGCAAATTGATTTAAATCACAACCAGCAATACTTTGATGATAAGTATTCTCAAATTGTTTCATGACAATTCCATTGCCACAGCCGATTTCAAAAACTTGTGAATCGTTTTTTAGAAAAGGATGAATCAGTTGAGCGAAAATGCGAAATCTCCATTGAAGCCAAAAATGATCAATATCGGTTAATTCATACCAATCATCTGACATGGAAACCATTTTGTTTTTTGAAAGAATTCTTTTTCTTGGCATACCTTATATTTTGTTCACCAAATGTAGGAATAGATTAATGAAAGATTGATTTGCGAATAGGTTATTGTCAGCCAATAGCGTTAAAAATTAGTTATTGAACCGCGTATTCGCGTTCTCATAGACCTCTCTCATCAGCTTTTTGGCCATTTCATGACTGGGCTCTGCCCATTCCTTTACATTTTTGTATATCTCATAGTCATCTTTGGTGGGTATTAACTCAAAGGAAACAGGATGTGCCAAGTGATGATTCATATACTCAGCGTTTCCACCGTAATCTGTTGCTATTACTGGAATATTTAAATGCAATGCTTCCAAAATACCAAGCCCTAACCCTTCGCCTCTGTGAAGTGATATATAACAATCCATAGCATTTAGCAAGGTCATTATACCATTTTTAGTAAATGATTTATCTAGAATAAGAACCTTGTCTTCTAATTGGTATTGCTCAATCAGCTTGTTGAACTTTTCTAACCTTTCCTGATGTGTATTATTACTATTGGTTTTATATAGTATTAGAACATCATCTTCGTTCTTAAACTCCTCAAAAAATGCTCTTAAAGATGCCTCTGGGTTTTTCCTGTTATAGCCACTGGCATAGTCAAAATTAAAAAAGAAACAGAATTTGTTTTCCAAGCCATATCTTGATTTGATTATAGAAGCATTTTCTTCAATTTGCCATTTTATATAAAAAGGGTATTTTATTTTACGGACTTTAAATTTCCGATTCGGAACCTTGTTGAGCACTTCTTTAATAAAGTCACTAAATACTAGAATTTCATCAAATGTATTCAGGAGTGGAACTCGATCTTCAAAGCCTGTTTCAAACTCCCACCAAAAAGAGAGAATATTCTTTTTATTCTCAAATATCTCTGGACAGTTAT
Source organism: Lentimicrobium sp. L6 (assembly GCF_013166655.1). Classification (NCBI taxonomy): domain Bacteria; kingdom Pseudomonadati; phylum Bacteroidota; class Bacteroidia; order Bacteroidales; family Lentimicrobiaceae; genus Lentimicrobium; species Lentimicrobium sp. L6. Next base: position 41,572 of record NZ_JABKCA010000006.1, on the reverse strand, counting down.
CTAGTAATATTCTTATGATTCCTGCATCTAGAAGGAAGATATTGGTGTCGTATTTAAAAGGCTGATAAAATCGACTTATATATTTGGCCTCTTCTTCTGGTGATATCTTAGCATGTGAAGGTTCCGCATAATCCACTAATATAAAATTCTCTTTTGCTTCAAATAATGAATCAATATAAGCTCTAGCTGCTTCACTCAAACCAAATACTCCAGAAATATATCCAAAAATATTATATCCTTTCTCTGTGCTTTTGGTTTGGGAAAAGTATTTTAGCAAGGAAAAATATGTTTGCTGATAGCTTCCTCCACCAGACTCAAATTCAAAATCGTCAAGCTTTTTGGCCATATCCTGTCTTAATTTGAGGGGGATGTCTTGTATGGCTTTTTGACTGCGATACTCGTAATCAGATATTTCTTCATGCATTAAATCTGCAATATTTTGCTCATATAAGACTTGCTTAGATTTTGGCTCAATAATTTGAATATTTTTAGCTCCAGCAGGAACATCAAAAATGCTTAAAAAGCCAGTATCATAATTGCATTTGCCAAATATATCTTCAACATCTATTCGGACTTGATTCAGTCGGATTTTACCAGAAAGTTTCTCATCATAGAATAATTCAAGGAAAGGTTTACTGGGACATACTCCATTATGAAACCATCCATTTATTAAAATTCTATCATGGGTTGTGTGCCGATATTTTGTTCTAATAACTCGATCTAAATGATAATTGTAGGGATTTCCTTTATTTGGCTTTAGAGCAAGAATTTTCTTATTGAAAAACGTTATTATGGACATGCTCGTCTATTTACTTTCTTTATCGATATCGGCTTTTAACATTATTTCTACCAGTTTTTGATACTTGACTACAGGCTCCCAACCCAATTCTTTTTTTGCCTTAGAATAATCTCCAACTAGATTGTATATTTCAGCAGGTCTATAAAATTCAGGGTTTACCTTTACAAGTATTTTCCCTGTGTTAGCATCCTTTCCCACTTCGTTTTCACCTTCTCCTTGCCAAACTATTTTTCTACCTAAGAGTTCAAAACACCTAATTATCCATTCTCTAACAGAATGGTTTTCTCCTGTAGCCAATACATAATTTTCGGGTTTTTCTGTTTGCAGCATTAGCCACATAGCTTCCACGTATTCTTTGGCATAACCCCAGTCTCTTTTTACATCAAGGTTACCAATTTCAAAATAGTCTTGTTTCCCCAAATGAATACGAGCAACAGCATTGGTGATTTTTCTTGTCACAAACTCTAAGCCTCTTAAAGGAGATTCATGATTGAATAATATTCCCGCCACAGCAAAAATATCATATGATTCTCGGTAGTTTATAGTGGCATAATGGCCATATTGTTTTGATACTCCATATGGGCTTCGGGGGAAAAATGGAGTGTTTTCATTTTGTGGAGATTCTTTTGCATTCCCAAATAATTCAGAAGTTGATGCTTGATAGAATTTTATATCAGTATTGATAATTCTAATAGCTTCTAAAATATTTGTAACACCTATTCCAGTAACATTTCCTGTTAAAATAGGGTTTTTAAAAGAATGCGCAACAAAACTTTGAGCTGCTAAATTATATACCTCATCTGGTTGTTCTTCTTGAATAACTCTTACTAAATTGCTAGTATCTTGTAAGTCGGTCTCAACTAGTTTAATATCGTTTGTAATGTTTAATTTATCGAGTCGAGAAAAATTAATATTACTCAGCCTTCTATATCCACCAGCTACATCATATCCCTTTTCTAATAGAAATTGGGCTAAATATGCACCATCTTGACCTGTAACTCCAGTTATAAATGCTTTTTTCTTCATGTAATTACTTGTGGGTTGTTTTTGCTATTTTGATAATCAAAGATAGCTTTTTATCTCACTATTGATAATAAAGTTTGATGGAGCTTAATACTGATAGTAAAAATTTAGGATAGCAAAAAAGCTAACAGTAAATGAGGCACATATAAAAAAAATAGAACCTATTTTGATTATTGCATGATTAATCCTAATTCTATTGTTGTAGAGCAAAAAGAAAAACAATGGCATGATAGGTATAAAATATCTGCCTTGAAGGTTGCCTATCATAGGGTCGTCAACATTACACCAGCTTAAATACATGGTAAATGAAAAGATGAATATGATTCCTAAGAAGGTAAGGAACATGATAGTTTTCTGTCGGATATTTATTACTACATCTTTTGATGATTCAAATATGGCCAAGACAATTATCGACACATATGCGAATATATAAAATGGGTTCATTAGCAAAATATTCATCCATCCTAAAATTCCAATATATGATTTTGAACACATGTCGAAATAATGGTAAAATGATTTGATAACCAGAAGTATAAAGCCTGGAATATTGGCAAGGATTCCTTTTGTCTGTTCAGCAGGATTTATTTGAGGAAACTCAGGAGCAGAACCATGGAAGGATTCAATAGGGTGAATTAGTGATAATAGATGGTTGACCCATAATGAATTGACGGCTAGAGTTATTAGCGTCGGAATGAGTAGGTAAATGAAAAATAAGTTTTGTTCTCTTCTGGAATTGAACCTCTCCCGGGGAATAATATAGAATAGAAGGAGCAAGAAAAAATATATATTTTTGGCAAAGGCTATGAGTATAATGATGATTAAAAGTGAAAAATAGTCCTTTTTTTTAAAATATTTCTCAGAGTCAAATGCTAATCGAAAAATATAGGCAATAAATAAAAAGGATAATCCATTCACAAAAGTATCAGCACTCAGTGAAGCTGCTTGGTTAACAGACATAGGCAATAGAGCCAATAGTAGAAATAGCCATCTATATATTGGGATAATTTTTAAAGCAAAATAAATAATCCCTATCCAGAAAGTTAGATTGAAAATACGTCCTAAATACAATAAAACTAGTGGAGAAGCATCGAAAATCTTGCCAATGGAAATCCCAATAACTTGTGGCAAATATGCAATAGGGCTATAAAGAGAGGTGTTTGGGAAAGAAACGAATACTAATTTATTTTTTTGTAAAGGTATATTTAATGCATTTTGATAAAATTCTTGATTAGCTTTTTGCCCATTTAATAATGTTTCATGTATTAATTGACTAAATTCAATCAAACCTTTGGGTATTTCACCTCCTAATCTGTTGTCAGTTACTTGTGCTTCAAACTCTAGATTTGAAACTTGATAAGATCTGTAGAAATGTGCAGGTTCATCAGGAACCATAAATGGAGGGAGCAAAAACACCATGATACTTCCCCAGATAATTGAAGCAATTAGAAATATCCTTTGTGCTGATATGTTATTTAGTAGAGATTGTAATGTCATAAATGAGCTTGCTAATAAATAATGGTAAAAATAATTTTTCTTTTATTAGAATCGAATGTTCTTTGTAGTTATTTGGCAGTTTGTAGTATTCAATTTAAAATATAATATTTTGATGTTTTTTTTACTTTGAAAAAAAATATAAATATTACCTTTACCTCCTTTAGTGGCTCAATAAACAAATTTATTTTCTTAAAAATGGTCAATGATTATAAAATTCTATAGGTTTATTTACTCCTTTATTTGTAATACTTTTGGTTCCCGGGTGTTTTTTAAAAGTATTATGGAAACCTATAAAGTCGGCGGCTTAAAAGCAGTATTGTCCAAGTCTAGATTTATAATACTCCATTTGAAAGAGAGTGCTATTGCTTATTCCAATCATAAACAGGCTACATCTTATATTTATAAGCAATATATAGAAACTGAAACTAGCAAGAACCTTATGGAAAACTACCTTGATAGTTTTTCCAATAAGCCTTTGATTTCTGTTTTAATGCCCACATATAATCCTAAAGAAGAATGGTTGATTGAAGCCATTGATTCCATTAGAAATCAAAGCTATTCTAATTGGGAATTGTGTATAGCTGATGATGCTTCAACTAATGAAAATATTATTTCCTTATTAAAAAAGTACCAAGAGGAGGATGTGAAAATTAATGTGGTTTTTCGTAAGGAAAATGGGCATATATCTGAAGCTTCGAATAGTGCTTTAGAAATTGTGAAGGGAGAATATGTAGCTTTGTTAGACCATGATGATATTTTAGCTTCAGATGCTTTATTCTGGGTGGTAAAAGAAATAAATGATAAACCTGGTGTTAAAATAATCTATTCTGATGAAGACAAGATGGATGAAAAAAGCAAATATTCCGATCCATATTTTAAATGTGATTGGAATTATAGTCTATTCTTATCCCAAAATTTAGTCAGTCATTTAGGTGTATATGATACTAGAATCATGAAAGAAATTGGAGGCTTCAGAAAGGGATTCGAAGGTTCTCAGGATTATGATTTGGCGCTTCGATTTATTGAGAAAATTGAGGCTTCTCAAATTGCTCATATACCAAGGGTGTTATACCATTGGCGCCTTCATAAAGACAGCACTGCATCGGGAATTGATGAGAAACCATATGCCCTTACCTCAGCCAAAGCAGCTCTTGAGGAGCATATCGGAAGAATGAAGTTGCATGCTTCGGTAGAGATTCTCAAAAACCAAATGTATAGAGTCAAATATCATTTGCCTGAAACATCAATATTGGTGAGTATCATTATCCCAACCAAGAATAATTTTAAGTATTTGAGAAAATGTATCCCCAGTATTCTGGAAAAAACAGCTCATGTGGATTTTGAGATATTAATTGTTGACAACGGTTCTACTGATACTAATGCGCTTAAGTATCTGGAAGAGATTAAACAATACAAGGAAATCAAAATTATAATAGATAATAGTGAGTTTAATTATTCCGCTATTAATAATAGAGCGGTTGTGCAGAGTAGAGGAACTTATATATGTTTCCTTAATGATGATACAGAGATTATTTCTTCAAATTGGTTGGCCGAGATGTTGAGTATTGCCATTCAAGATAAAGTAGGAGCTGTTGGTGCTAAACTTTATTATTCTAATGAAACTATTCAGCATGGGGGAGTTATTTTGGGTCCTGGTGGTTTAGCCGTCCATTCCCACAAAGGGGTGTATAGAGCCAATGGAGGCTATTTTAACAGAGCTGCCTTAATGCAAGAGTTTTCTGCTGTTACTGCGGCTTGCATGCTTTTGTCTAAAAGGCTCTTTAAGGAAATTGGAGGATTTAACGAGAAGGACTTAGTGGTTGCTTTTAATGATGTAGATTTGTGCTTGAGAATACGAGAAATGGGTCATAGAATTGTTTGGACTCCTTTTGCTGAATTATATCATCACGAAAGTGTATCGAGAGGTGAAGATCTAGAAGGGGAGAGAAAAGAACGTTTTGACAAGGAGATAGCTTATATGCAGAATAAATGGAGAAATTGGATTGAAAAAGATCCTGCATATTCACCAAACCTTACTCTAGGTTCTGAGGATTTCTCAATTGTTTGGCCTTCAAGGAGAGAAGAGCTGGAGGAAATTCAAGAACAAAAAAATCCTAATACTGAATAAAAAGTAAATGAAAATTCCTATCGTCATATTAAACTGGAATAGTTTCTTAGATACAAAAGAATGTATTGAGTCCATTTTACCATATCATAATGGTGGGTTTCATATTTATTTGATGGATAATAATTCTAAAGAAGAGGAATTATCACTGTTGAAGAATGCGTTTTCTAATATTAATATCATTACAAGTGTTTTTTATGAGGAGAATCTTGGTTTTGCAAGAGCCCATAATCGAATGTTTAAAGAGCTGATAACAGAAGGTTACCCTTTTATCTTTGTTCTGAATAATGATACTTTTTTACCTAAAGATAGTTTGGAAAAGGTAAAGGATTATCATTTGGGTACTGAAGTCGGTATGATTGCATTTAAAATGCAGAGCTATTGGGATAGAGAAAAAATGGACAATGCTGGACATAAAATGCTCTCCAGTGGAGAGATTATTCCAATCGGTCATGAAGAACCTATTGAAGCTTATGAAAGTTTATTTGAAAATATGGGCGCTTGCGCTGGTGCCACTTTATATTCAGTAACAATGCTGCAAGATATTGGAGTTTTTGATGAGTATTTTGAGACCGGTTATGAGGATGCGGAACTAGGATTACGAGCAGTTGTTGCTGGTTATAAAAGTATTTTTAATCCAGAGTTTATAGTGTTCCATAAAATGGGACAATCCATAAAAAAAGTATTTAACTATAATTATACCCTCAAAGTACAAACCAATATTTTTTATACTTATCTGAAACTAGTTCATTGGCAGATTATAGCTATATATTTCCTTCCTTTTATATTGAGGTTTATTCTTATCACTATTGTTGATATTGTTTTTTGGCGGCCTAAGTATCTGAAAGTTCAATATCATGCCCTATATATTATCTTATTTAAAGATTGGAAACGTGTCATGAAGGCCAGAAAGGAATCGGAAAAGCTGAGGAGGATAAATTGGAGAAAACTGCTACGAAAACAAGAATTCTTTTTAAAACGAGATATTCAAAGTTTTTATAAATTTATCATCAAGGGACAAAAGTCATATTTCGAAAAATAAAACCTATGCATATTGTATTTATTTGTGATCCTATCGATAAGCAAACTGCTGGAATATTTCAGTATACCCTGCAGGTTGCACGTCATATTTATAAACACAATACAAAATATAGGATTACTTTTGTAACCATACATTCTAAGTTTATTGATGGAGATATTCCGGCAGTTACCTTCCCAAATTTCATTAGGTTCTTGTCCAACGATCCCATTCGCCAGTTTATCACCTTACCTCGATATTTAAACAAGCTAAATCCTGATGTGGTTGTTGAACCAGCTCATTTTGGCCCGTTTAACCTAAAGAAACGAATAAAAAGAATCACAATTATTCATGATTTGACACCCATTCTATTTCCACATTATCACCCTTTCTTGAGCAGATTCCTCCAGAAATTATTTCTTCCAGGTATTTTAAAAAGAGCAGATTTAATTATAACCAATTCAAGGCATACTACTAGAGATGTAAACCGATATTGCGAGAATAGCAAAAGGAAAACCAAGACAATATTATTGGGTAAAGAGACTTTTTTCAAACCTTCACAAAACCAAGACGTTTTACAAAAGTACAAAATCGATGCTCCCTATATTCTAAATGTTGGGACTCTAGAGCCACGAAAAAATTTGTTGACCTTACTAGAAGCTTATGCCATATATAGGAAAAGCAAATCTTCTAATAATAAATTAGTTATAATAGGCGGAGGAGGTTGGATGAATGAAAAGTTCGACAAAGCTATAGCCAATCACGCAAATAAAAGAGATATCATTTGTACAGGGTTTGTGGAACGAGAAGAAATGCCTGCCCTTTATTCGCAATCCAGAGCATTTGTTTATCCTAGCTTATATGAAGGTTTTGGTTTGCCATTATTAGAGGCTATGTCATGTGGAGCTGCATGTATTGCAGCAAATAATTCCAGCTTACCAGAAGTGGGAGGTAGAGGGGCTTTGTATTTTAACAGCTTAAATGCAAATGACTTGGCAGAAAGAATGAGCTTGATAAATAATGATGAATCAAAGCGAGAAGAATTAATTCAATTGGGAATCATACAGGCTGCGAAGTTTTCTTGGGATAGGTATGCTGAGGATTTTTTATTGGCCATAGAAAAATTAGAAGGAGTGAATCCATGAAGATACTATTTGTCCTTGAGTATTATTATCCCAATATTGGTGGAGTGGAAAAGCTTTTTAAGGAGCTTTGTGAAAGCTTGGCCAAAGAGGGTCATGATATTCAAGTGGTCACCTCTCGATTTGATAAGAATCTTGCTATTGACGAAATGCTAAATGGCGTTAAGATCACAAGGCTTAACCTGTCGAATCGTTTCCTGTTCACTTTTTTTAGTATTTTTAGAATTCTAGCCATTGCTAAGTCCTATGATATCATTCATACTACTTCATATAATGCCGCTTTCCCAGCTTGGTTGGTAGCCAAAATCCAGAGAAAGAAGTCCATTATTACTTTTCATGAAGTATGGGGAGACCTTTGGAATGAATTACCCTACTTAAGTGCTTTGCAAAAGAAACTCTTTTCCTTTTATGAATGGTTTATTCTGCAATTGAAATTCAATCATTATATTGCTGTTTCTGAATTTACAAAAGGTGAATTGGTCAAAGCAAATATATCTCCAGAAAAAATCATAAGGATTTATAATGGAATATGTCCAGAACATTATCAACAGAAAGAGAAGATTGAACCCAATGATTTTACTTTTACCTACTTTGGTCGACTGGGCGTATCTAAAGGATTAGATTTAATGATTCCATCAGCTCAGAAATTTCTTCATAACCATCCAGAAGCTAAATTCAAACTCATTATACCTAAGACACCAAAAGCATTTTATCTTAAGATTCTCCATGTGCTTAAAGATATAGGTTCTCAGCTATCTCTATATCATCATTTAAGTTTTGAGGAGCTTAAAAAGGAAGTTTCTGCTTCCAGTTGTGTATTGATTCCTTCCTATAGTGAAGGTTTTTGTTTTGCTGCAGTGGAGGCTAATATGCTTAATGTACCGGTAATTACTTCAGCAAAAGGAGCTTTAAAGGAGACCGTAAGTACAAGGTTTATTGAGATGAGGAGTCATAACGAGCAAGGTTTGTTAGAGGCTTTAGAACTAGCTTATCAGAAGAAATATACTTATAAAGATCGACGTCTGTTTTTATTGGAAAATAGTGTGCAAGAATATCTTGAGTTTTATGAGAGATTAATGTAGAGTTATTAAGCTCTAGGTTTTTTATTCAACTCTTCTTCAAGTTTTTTTTGTTTTACTTCCAGTTTTTCAATTTCTGACTTCATCAATCCAATATCTTGTGCCGATTGCTTTATCCATTCGCTTTGTTTCGAAATAATTAAAGAGAATTCTATCATCATAATAAAAATACTCATGATCAAAATTAGGAATAGTGCAGCAGGAGCATAAGATATTCCAATTTTTGCAGCAAACCAATCCAATGCATCTTTCCAAATGGATAATGCTAAAAATAGAAAGGAAAAGAACAACCATAATAATGAATATTCTTCTTTGAGTTTTCTATTTCTGATTAACGAAATGATGAAAATAATTAAAGCAATACTTCCTGTTATTGTAATGATTTGAATTTTATCCATGACTTAGTTTTTACTTATGGTCAATCTCTTTTTTTCTCAGTCGTGCCATCGACATGGCCACAAGAACTTTAATGATATAATATGGGCCTTTCCAAACTGGAATCGAGGAAACTCCTCCTTGTCGTTCACGCATTTGGGTATGTATTTCATTAATCTTTAATCTGTTTCTTCCTAATAAAATAATAAGCTCAGGTTCTGGATAATCTTTAGGATAATAGGCGGCTAATAATCCTATACATTTTTCATTATAAGCTCTAAATCCTGAGGTTTGATCGGTAATTATTTGGCCCATATATAGATAACTGAAAAAGCGCAAAATATATATTCCTAATTTTCGAAAAAAATCAGGCTTATAGTTCTCGGTGTTTTGAACAAAACGTGATCCAATGACACAGTCGCATTCTCTATTTATTACAGGATCCAGTATTTTATCTATTTCTTCTACTAGATGTTGTCCATCTCCATCGAATTGAATGGCATATTGAAAATCATGTTTCTCAGCAAATTTAAACCCTGTTTGTACACTCCCCCCAATTCCTATATTATAAGGTAGAGATATTACGAATGCTTTTTGAGTAGCTTTAGCTAAAGAAGCAGTATTATCACTTGAGCCGTCATCTATGACCACAATATCATATTCGGGAACCAAATTCCAAATAGAATTGATAACCCCAACAATATTGTCTGCTTCATTATAAGCTGGGATAATGATCAATACCTTGTTTTTATTCTTCAATATTGAATGGATTATTGTTTGATTGCGATATATTATTTTTGTTGTTTACTGTATGCTTCTACCTCGTTATATAGTTTTGTCGAAATTTGTTGACCATGTTTTTTTGCGTTTTGAAGATCCAAAAAGGCCGATTTAAAGTCTTTAAGTTTAATATAACAAGTTGCTCTATTCATATATGCGTTCCCATCTTTTCTGTCAATGAAAATCAAACTGCTGTAATCCTTTGATGCTTTTCCATATTGTTCAAGAATGAAGTAAGCTTTTGCTCGGTTTTTATAGGCACTTACTCTACTAGGGTCTAATTCAATTACTTTTGAAAAATCAGAAATAGCTTTTGTGTTTTTTTCTAGATTTAGCATGGCGATTCCTCTATTGTTATAAGCGTCAATATGATTTGGGTCAAGGGCTATCACTTTACTTAAATGTTTAAAGGCTTTCCTGTATTTTTCTTTATTCAGATAATAGACGGCCAGATTAAAATGGGCTTTTACATTTTTAGGGTTGATTGACACTGCTCTCTGTAAATCAGATTTACACTCGTCTGATTTGTTAATTTTAAGATATAATGAAGCACGATCAATGTAAAATTCTTCCTTATTGGGTTCAATATCTATACAAATATTCAACTCCTTAATGGCAGCAGGGTAGTTTTTCTTGATTTGGTAAATAGTAGATTTATTATTGTGTTCTTGCCAACGACTTGGATCTCTTTTTAGAGCTTCATCAAGTGCGTTTAAAGCTTCATTATATTTTTGCATTCTAATGTATTCTACTCCCAAATATCTATAGGGCCTCGACTTAACGGGAGGATTGGTTGTGACATCATACCATAAAGAAAATTCGTTTTGCCAAACCTTGTTCCTATTGTAGCTCATCATACTAAAGATTAAGATGATGGTTGAAAATATTAAAATGGTATTAGTTTTAGAGGTTTTCTGAAGAGATAATGGAAATAATAAGGTGGTGAAAATAAAATAATATCCAAAAGAAGGTAGATAAAGTCTGTGTTCAAACATTACATCCCTAATGGGAATAATAGAAGATTCCACCAAAAGTGTAATGTAAAACCAAAATATACCAAAAGTGATGAGCTTGTTTTTCTTGAAAACAAGAATTCCTAAAGTCATAATTCCTAAATGTCCTATAGTAGCAATTAATTCGTAAGTTCCCAAGAAACTATTTGAAACGATGATATAGGGGTCGAAATTTTGATTGATAGGTAGAATTAATAGGTAGATGTAATTAAAAACCACCTTGGTTTGTGTGGCCAAATATTCAAACCTTGTAATATCATTGGTTTCTTGTGGTAGAATATCTATAGTTAAAACTACAAGTCCAATAATGGTATAGAGTGCTGATAGACTATAAATAGTTTTTTTTGCCATCTCTCCGTTGGGCTTTCTAATGAAAACAATTTCCATTAATAATAATAAGAGAGGAAGAACAAAACCATTTTGCTTTGAAAAACTAGAAGCATAAAAGAGTATGAGTGTTAGTAAATAGTATGGCCAACTCTTTTTAATTCCACCGTGGAAATAATGGATTCTGGCTTTGAAATAACTGATGCATGCCAAAATGAAAAACAGACCAGCCATCAAAGTCATTCTCTGTACAATGTAATTGACACTCTGTGTTTGAATAGGATGGCTCAGGAAAAGAAGAGCGGTAAACAGAGCGATAGCCCTTGATATAGATTGGTTTTGATTGGAAAACTGTTTTGTATTTTGAAGAAGAAGTATGCTAAGAAAATATACTGAAATAGAAGTTAATATATGCATTACTATATTTACGAAATGATAGCCAAAGAGGGAAAAGTCATGGAGCCAATAATTTATGGCAAAAGTAAAGGATGAAAGAGGCCTTTGATAGATGTTTGACCAATAATCTAAACTTAAAAAGGTAGATAGTTTCTTAATGGTATCATTATTTTTTATAAAAAAGAAGTCGTCGAAATGAAACGTAGCATGATAAGTGTTGGAATATATGAGAAAACCTAAAACAGCAATAATGGAAATCATTAATGGTGTAATGTGTTTTTTGAAAAAATCTATATTCGATGCTCGCTTTTTTCTTTTTGACATTGATTGAGTTTAGGTAGTCATGTTTCTTTTGCTATGTATAAATAGAATGGTATTCCATTATTTATAAACAATATTAATACTTTTTTTGAAAAAATACTATAACTATTTTGTTTTATAGATTTGTATAAAAATATACCTTTTAATAAAGATTTTACAAAAACCTGTTCGGCCTAAACTCAATAATGATAATCTTATAGTCTATTTATTTCAAGAATTTTTAAATGAATCTTCTATAATTACCTAGATTTATTAGTGTAAATTTGTGTTGGATTTAGTTTTGCATACCCTAATTATCCACAATACAGTATTTACATCGGAAATTTCCCTTAAAATCAGCATATGAATATCTTATTAGTAAATATTTGGCTTGCAAATCTAACTGGGACAGAAGTATATATTCGAGATTTAGCAATTAATTTATTGGATCGAGGGGTTGATGTTGAAGTTTTTTCACCAGTTATAGGTGAGACGTCTAAGGCCATTAGAAATGCGGGCATAAATGTGGTTGATGATATAGATAAATTGTTGATTAAGCCAGATCTTATTCATGCTCATCACTATATATCAACAATGGAGGCCATTTGTCGATTTCCAGATGTTCCTGTGGTTTATTTCCAGCACGATAGAATCCACCTAGTTGATCACCCACCTAGATATTTTGGAATACGAAAATATATGGCCGTAGATTATAATTGCCTAGATAGGCTATTGATTGACAATAGAATTGAAAAGGAAAAGACAGGAGTTTTGTATAATTGGGTTGATACTGATCGTTTTAAAAGAAGGATCCAGTTTAAGAAGAAACCATTAAGAGCACTGGTTTTTAGTAATTATGCTACAAGTGATAATCATTTCAGGAATATTCAAGAAGCATGTTTAGCAGAAGGAATAGAGCTTGATGGTATTGGCTCAGGCTTGGGTGAATCTCTTTCTAATCCTGAGATGGTATTGAATAATTATGACCTTATTTTTGCAAAAGCAAAAGCAGCAATCGAAGCTTTGTCAAGTGGAGCTGCTGTTATTATTAGTGATTTCCGAGGACTAGGCGGCATGGTTACTAGTGAGAATTATGATCAATGTAGGCGACTGAACTTTGGCATGAAAACGATGACGAAGCAGAATGATGTTCATTTGCTTAGAGAGGAAATAAGAAAGTATAATGTAGAGGAGAATAAAGTTCTTTCTGAGAAAATTCGTAATGATGCATCAGTTACTCAGTTTATGGATGCCTTGATTCCTATGTATCAATCTGTAATCGAATCTTCGGAACCACTATCTGACTTTGAAAAAATGGAGGATGCTAGGGTAATTAGAGAATACAAAAGTTTGAGAATTACGCTTTTTGAACAGAAGGTTAATCAGTTAAAGGAGTTGCATAGAGAAGAATTAGTAAGAATCAGTTCGGTCGCAGAACTTAAGAAACTTAGAAGTGAAATTAGAACACAAGCCCAATTGCTGGAGTATCGATTAGCAATAATAAAAAATAAAGAGGACAGGATTGAGGCTATCAGTAAATCCTGGTCATACCGTATTGGGCTTGGCCTTACTTTTCCGTTTCGTGTTGTTTATGATTTGCTGAAAGTAAAGTAAAAAAATACTTCAGTATTGTTTGTGCTAGTTATTTGCTTTTTTAATGGCTGATTTAGCAGGATTGCCATAAACTCTTTCACCATCAGCAATGCTTTTGGTAACTACACATCCCGAGCCTATTAAAACATTCTTTCCAATATGTAAATCAGGTAAGATACAGCTTCCGCCTCCAACTCTCGTATGACTACCAATACTTGGTGGACTAATAATATCATTCATATACTTATCATTCATTGTCACCACTCCAGGGCCTATGAAAGTATCAGAATCTATTTTGACTCCTCTAGTAATATGGCATCCTGTTTGAATAGAGACATTATCACCTATTTCCACATCCCCACAAATATTACAAAAAGAACCAATCGTACAGTTTTTCCCAATTTTAGCCCCTGATTGAATTAAGGTGAAGGATCCTATTCTACTACCTTCCCCAATCTCCACATCATCTTGTATTTCAGTAAGACTAATATTGTAAAATTTGACTTTTTTGTGTCTAGCCCTAAGTATTAGATTTCTAATCATTCTCATTGCTTCTTTGTTTTCTTAAGATTGAAGCCCGTAAGCTCCAAATCCTCTTTCCAAATTTAATAATTCTCTAAGTTTTTTAGAAGTCATTAACTTCCTTTGATGGATTTTTGCCAAAGAATGAATTCGTGACAATAAATCTATATTTGTGGCTAAAGTCTTCTTATCACAATCAAACCAATTGTTATCCTCTAATCCAACTCTAACTCCTCCTCCCATAGCTATAGAAAGCGCATTCATGGGTAATTGTGTATTCCCAATTCCTCCCAAACTCCATAATGAATGCTTTGGTAGGCTATTAATCAATAGGCCTGAATGCAATAAATCTGATTGCGCACCTGCAATATTTCCTAATATGATATTAAAATAATGAGCATTCCCTAAAAGTCCTTTTTGCTCTAAATATTTGGCGTAGTTAACCATACCCAAATCAAAGGCTTCAAGTTCAGGAAGTATTTTCTTTTTCTGCATTTCCAACGCGAGATTTTGAATCATTTCCGGAGAATTCATGCTTTCTGTTTGGCTAAAATTTAAGGAGCTTAATGTTAAACTTCCCATGTCTGGTTTTAAATTCCCATCTAAGGATAAAACTTCAGCTCTTTGTTCAAAAGCTTTATGATTTCTTCCACTCAAAGAAGCGCATATAATTAGTTCAGGACTTATTTTTCTTATTCCTTCAATAATTTTAGCATAGATTTCACTTTTAAAACTAGGTTCACCTGATATGTATTCGCGAGCATGTATGTGAACCATGCTAATTCCAATCTCATAGGCTCGGTGTGTATCTTCAATAATTTCCGTAATTGAAATTGGGGCATTCCTATTGCTTTGTTTGGTAGGAATCATACCAGTGGGGGTGAAATTTATGATGAGGTCTAAATAGTCCATTCGCATTATTATTTTGGTAAATATATGAATAAAGGTTTGACGCTTTTGATATAGTAAATGGAAAAAGAATATTTTTTAGCATTAGTATGTGATTATAAACAATTAAATTCCCTTGAAAATGTTTGGAATTTGGGTTAGAAAGCTTACTTTGGAGTGGCTCGAAAAACTGGAATGCTGACACAGTCATATGAACTATCGATGGCCCTTGACCAAATTTATAAGGAATGTTTGATAATTATGTTTATTCAAGTTATAAAAATAATAAGGTTTATCGATTCCGCTGTATTTGCAGCCTCTCCTATTGATGGTTTATTGTTTTTTTTATCAGAAGTTGGTTTGGAGGTTAATCTATTTAAGTTGGCGTTTTCAATCGTAGCCGTATACTTGCTTGCGGTACACGTGTTCGCTATTAATGATTGGTTTGATTATCCTAGAGATTTAAAAGATCAAAACAAAAGGTCTAGAGCTGATATGGTTTCACGAAAGGCCATATTGATATTATCCGTCATTTCAGGTTTTGGAGCTTTCGTTTTTTTGAGTTTCTTATCCTACACTTCTGTGTTTGTTGGAATCGTTTTGGTAATATTAAGTTTTTTATATTCTGCTTCTTGGCAGAGTTACCATGGAAAAGGAATACCAACATATTCTTCATTTCTACATATTTTAGGAGGTGTGTTTTCTTTTCAATTAGGCGTTTCTATTTTTGGAGATATCTCAAGTTTATCTATATTTATAGGGTTTATCATAGGGTTCTTTTTGGCAGGGGGGCATTTAATTCAGGAATTGCAGGATAATGAAGGAGATAGAATAAACGGTGTTGGAACTAATGTTGTAATACTTGGAAAAAAAACAAGTTTAAATGCAGCATTAATATTTTTTACCTTTGGACATTCGATGTTGTACTTCTTGATTGATAATCTTGATTTATCAATGTTGATCTGGGCTAATACAGTCACTGCAATTGTTATTATTGCAATTATTGTGTACATAAGGAGTTATTATTTAGGTTTTAAAGTTGTATCTAAACTAAGAGCTTTATATCGATTCATTTATTTAATTTTCGGCTCTTATATGATTTTCGAAGTATTACTTAAAACTTTATTATGAAAGATTTGGCAAGAAAAATCGCATTTTTAACATTACTATTTAGTATGTTATTTGTATTCTGTTCTAAATTGAATGCTCAAAATAAGTTAGGAAATCTAGCCGATAAAGCATTTGAAAAACTCCAATAAAGCCAGCTAAAATGCGGGACCTGGAGGGAGGATTATAATTTTGATACAATACCCAGAAACCTATGTCATGAATTAGAGGTATATACTGGAATGCTAATTTCAAATTTGATTAAGCCTCTCTCTAATGAATTTGATGTATCATCGTTAATTTCAAATGTGTATCAATATGTGAAGCCACAGGTGGATAGTAAGAGTGGTCTTTTGAAGTATTATAAAAGATATGTGAATCTGCCTGAGGATTTGGATGTTACGAGTTTGTTTTGGTGGACTTGCTTTGATGTCGATTCTTCTTTAATACAATCAGTCTTAGACACATTAAAACAATATAAAAGTGAGAATGGATTGTATTATACTTGGTTTCGAAAAGATGGACTAAAAGGCTTTCCAGAGGTTGGTGAGAAAAATAATCCGTTGGATCTAATATCAAATATTCATGCTTATTTGTTTTTATATAAATTTGCTCCTGCTGAGGCAAAAGAATTATGTTTAAGTATAAAATCGAATAAGATTGTTAATAATTCTGATTATTGGGTATTTAACAACAGGGCTCCATGGCTATTTTATATTGGACAAATTGATATGGATAATTGTGATTGTGGGATTAAAAGTAAATCTACTGATAAAATCAAAAGTATCAAATCTCAGGTTTATTATTCTGAGATGGCAAAATTAATTCGGGAATTATCTTTAAACGAAAAAAACGAAAAGGCTAAAGAAAAGGCATTAGAAATGCTCATTGCTTTAGCTAAAGAAGATTTTAAATATTTTACTGAGTTCCCGCTCTTAATGCATCATAATGATATAACTGCAGAAGTGAATTCTACATTTTGGTCATGGGATTTACCATATGCCTTGTGGTTGAGATTGTATCATGAATATAATGTTAATTAAGCTTTTTAAATACTGATATAATATAGACTTAAAGTATGAAAAAAAAAATATTTACTCTATGGTTGCTTGGGATTTCCTTGGTCTCCATAGCTCAAGTCACATTCGTTATAGAGACTATACCTGATAATACCCCAGAGCAGGATTTTATTTATATTGCTGGAAATATGAATGGCTGGAACCCTGGAGATGAAAACTTCAAACTAGAGAAGAATGCTGATGGGAAATTTCAAATTATATTAGAAGAACAATCAGAAGGAACATTACTAGAATTTAAATTTACCCGTGGCGATTGGGGAACAGTAGAGAAAGATGAAAATGGCCAAGAAATGGGAAATCGTCAGTTTACCTATGGAAATAATGAAACCATCAGCTTTCAAATTGCCACTTGGGCCGATGGCGGAAGTGGAGGAGGAGGTTCTACAGCTACAGAAAATGTAAGCATATTATCAGAGGATTTTTATATGCCCCAACTAGATAGAAACAGAAGAGTTTGGCTTTACCTTCCTCCAGGTTATGAAGAAAGTCAGATGAGATATCCAGTATTATATATGCATGATGGACAAAATCTATTCGATAGCTTTACTTCTTTTAGCGGAGAATGGGAAGTGGATGAGACTTTAAATGAATTGGCGAGTCAAG
This sequence comes from Lentimicrobium sp. L6, assembly GCF_013166655.1. Taxonomy (NCBI): domain Bacteria; kingdom Pseudomonadati; phylum Bacteroidota; class Bacteroidia; order Bacteroidales; family Lentimicrobiaceae; genus Lentimicrobium; species Lentimicrobium sp. L6. The sequence continues at coordinate 23,909 of NZ_JABKCA010000006.1, read as the reverse complement.
GTTATCAAGTGCCTATTGTTATTGGAATAGATAATGGAGGAGGCCATCGATTAGATGAATACTCTGCTTGGGTAAACAGTCAATATGGTGGTGGGGAAGGACGAGAATATATGGAGTTCGTTGTAGAAACCTTAAAGCCTTATGTGGATGAAAATTACCGGACCCTACCAAATAAAGAAAGTACAGGAATTATGGGAAGCTCCTTAGGAGGATTGATTTCTCAGTTTGGAGTTTTTGAGCATTCTGATGTTTTCACTAAAGCGGGTTTGTTTAGTCCCAGCTATTGGTATTCGGATAGTGTTTGGACATTCACTGCGGAAAATGCCAATCCTCAAAACCAAAGGATTTTTCAATTGGTTGGAGCGTTAGAAGGAGCGAGTATGGTCAATGATATGGAGACCATGCACGATAATCTGATCAGTTATGGTTTTAGTGAATCTAAATTAGTCTCAAAAGTGGTGTCAAATCAAGGTCATAATGAGGCCTTTTGGCGCTCAGAATTTGAGGAGGCTTACCTTTGGCTATTCTCCGATTTTGCAAATGATATTTCTGAATTAGCATCCTCAAAAAAACTATTGCTATCTCCTAATCCAGCGAAAGATTTGCTATTTATCGACCTCAAACAAATCGATTCTATATCTATTTATAATATCAAAGGAGAAGTGGTTCTTGAATTTCAAGATATGGAAGATGGTAGAATAGATATACACGATTTATCCATTGGCTTGTATTTTATAAAGCTGAGTTCTGATCAATTTATCTATTCAGAAAAGTTTATCAAACTATAGTTTAAGCTCTATTTTTTAATGATTTTATGTTGACTGATGGTTCCATTTTGGCTCATTATCTCAACTAAATAAACGCCATTTTCTAGATTCGAAATATCAAAACTCAAATCGCTAGCTTGACTATTAAAAACTCGCTCTACCACTTTTTGTCCTTGAATATTAATGATAGAAGCACTAATCATTTGACTTTCTCCAAAACTAATTTCGATGCGATCCTCTGCGGGGTTTGGGTAGATATTAATTCGATTTAGTTGTTTATCATCAACACCAGATGCATTTAGGCAATCATGAGAGAATGGTGTTCCCCATTCTTCAGTCTCAGTTTTGTAGTATTTTATTTTATCAGCCATTAAAAAACCTCCTTTAAAGACACATGTCTTACCTATATTCTCTATGAAATGATAGCCAGCAGGAGTTGTTGCTGAACCTGAATTATCCATAGTTTCGAAAAACCAGACTATTCGTCCACTAATGGTATCTGCATTTTGAGTTTCCCATATTTGATACTGGAAATACTTTTTATTTGTTTGATTCCAACCAATTTTAAAGAAATAATTAAAATCCCAATAAGAGTTTGTCTCATCTTGATTTAATGTGGGGATGCTTTCTCGTAATTCTATTAAATATGGATATGATTCTGTTGTTTCATATTGAATGTTGCTGTCTGTAGCAGGATAATAGTCACATATTCGGAATGAGTAGATAATGTCAGAATAGCCTATTTCTTTTTGAATGACCCTTTTTATTCTATTGACAATTTTATTATTTGAGATTTCAATTTCGGAATGTACTTCATTTCCTATTTCTAATCCTCGTATCAAATCTTTATAGTAATTATAAAATCCATGAGTTTCATCACCTTTCTCAATTCCAATTAAATGAAAAGGGTAATTGATTTCATGCTGTGATAGACCATCAAGTTCATTAATCTGAAGGTGTTTAGTAATGCCATAATTTTTACTAATAATTATTTCTTTATTATGGTAATAACTCTCTTCTAGAATATTTCCATTGAAATCTTCTACTTTTAAACTGATAATAACTACACTGTCCCAAACTCCATCCATAATTTCAATATAAATAGGAGTTTGGTATTTGCCGATTAGTATAGCTTCATCCTCATCATTTTCATATATTATCCATTCTTCAGATTGACGAGAATACATGTTTAGTGTAATTACTTTTTCTCGACAATTATAAAAAGTAGTATTACCTTGCAAGTCAACGAATGCAGAATCTCCAAAAATATTAGTATATGGGTATATTGTTATATTTGGATTTCGGTCATATTGGTATGCATAGGGATAAGAATAGAACATTTTCCCGTTCTCTACCATTTTTTCCTTCTCAATGACCATTTTTCTAGGGTTGTAGATTTTGTAATCCATTACAAATTCACTAAAGTAACTTATTATATCACTTCTGATGATGGTATAGTCTGAAACTTGTGAAAATGACGGTAAGGAGATTACAATAATAAAGATTAGAAGAACCAATTTTTTCATAATTATGTGCTTAGGGTACTATATGCTAAATTAATTAAAAATATAATATTGTACGTTAGTTTTGGTAATTACATTTTTAATTTACTTAGTCAATAAACAGCATTTATTGTTTTTCGATGTAATTTTTCATTTCGTAGATTCAATGTAAATAATTATTTGAATAGTTTACTTTTAATGATTTTATGTTGACTGATGGTTCCATTTTGGCTCATTATCTCAACTAAATAAACGCCATTTTCTAGATTCGAAATATCAAAACTCAAATCGCTAGCTTGACTATTAATAACTCGCTCCATTACTTTTTTTCCTTGAAAATTAAATAGGGAGACTTTAGTAATTTGAGTTTCGCCGCAATTAATTTCGATACGATCCTCCGCTGGGTTTGGGTAGATATTAATTGGCTCCACTTGATTTTCGATAAGACCGGTCGAATTGATGCATTCAAGGGTGAATGGTATTCCCCATTCTTCTGTTTCGGTTTTATAATACTGTATTTCATCCGCCATAAGATATTCACCTTGGTAGGAGCAAGTGCTGCCAATATTCTCAATAAATTGATGTTTTGCAAAAGCCCCCATGCCCAATGGTCCCCAAGTGTCAAAAGACCAGACCACTCTTTGGTTTATCATTTCGGTTTCTTCACTTTCCCAAATTTGATATTCAAAATATCTATTATTGGTACTTTCCCAATTGTTTTTGAAGAAATAATTAATGGCCCAATAGGAATTATTGTCATCTGGATCTAGTGCTGGAATACTTTCTCTCAAATCCATCAGATAAAGATAGGTTTCTGTTGTTTCATGGGAAATTATAGTGTCTTCAAGAGGATAATAATCACAAATTTGGAAGGTGTAGATAAAATCGGAATAGCCTATTTCTTTCTGAATCACTCTTTTAATTCTATTGATGATTTGGTTGTCAGAATTTTCAATGGTAGAATGAACTTCATTTCCAATCTCTAAGCCTGAAATTAAATCACTATAATAATTATTCATTCCCATTATTTCATCACCTTTCTCTATACCTATCAAATGGAAATCAGAAGCGTAATGAGAGGATAGTAGGCCATCGAATTCATTGATTTGAAAATGATCACCTATTCCATAATTTTTACTGATGATTACTTCTTTTCCATGATAATAATGGTCGTCTATTATTAATCCGTCATTATCGATAACCTGCAACTGGATGATGGCTGCCCTATCAGAAACGCCTTCCATGATTTCTTCATAGGAGGGACTTTGGTAGCTACCCATTAATTTAATACCATCTTCTTCATAGATTATCCACTCTTCAGCTTCGCCATTATATTTGTTGAAAGTAAGTTGTTTGTCTCTACAATTATAAAAGGTGGTATTCCCTTCTGCATCAACAAAAGCAGAATCCCCAAAAATATTAGTATTGGGATATATGGTATTAAATTCATCTTGATCAAATAGATAGGCCGAGGCATAAGAATAAATCATTTTACCATCTTCAAGATTTTTCACATGGTCAATCTCCATTTTTCGAGGGCTGTAATAGCTGTTGTTATTAAGGTTTCCGCTAAAGTAATTTTCCATCTCACTTCTGATGATTGTATAATCTGCATCTTGAGAGAATGAAGGAATAGAGAAAAATAGGATGCCAAATAAAAAGAATAACTTTTTCATAATAATGTGCTTAGGATATAATGTGCTAAGGTAGTGAAATAAATATATACATGTACGTTATCTGATGTGGAAGTTTTTAATGCTATATTGGTTGAATATCATTGCTTTTAATTTCTAGAAATTCAATTAAATTCGCGATACTAAATATTCGTATCGATATTCATGCTAGAAAAAATCAAATAATAATTATGATTGGATTTCTAAAGACAAAACCTGCCCAGCCTTTAAAAGAAGCCCAGCAAGCAGATGAAGATTATAAAATCATGCGCTTGCGAGTATTTCTAGGAATATTCTTGGGCTATGCAGCCTATTATCTTGTTAGAAAGAACTTTTCTTTAATCATGCCCGATCTAATAGAGGAGGGCTATACCAAAGCGCAATTGGGTTGGGCCTTGTCGGCTATTAGTATTGCCTATGGAATCAGTAAGTTTGTAATGGGAAGTGTGAGTGACAGGAGTAATCCAAAAGTATTTTTGAGTTTAGGTTTGATATTGTCAGCTGTGACGATGATGGTCATGGGGCTGATTCCTTTCTTTACCAGTTCAGTTGTTATTATGTTTGTTCTACTATTTCTAAATGGATGGTTTCAAGGAATGGGATGGCCGGCTTGTGGAAGGATAATGGTTCATTGGTTTTCCAATAAAGAGCGTGGAACAAAAATGTCTATTTGGAATGTGGCTCATAATGTGGGTGGAGGTCTCATTGGCCCTCTGGCTATTTTGGGTTTGGCTATATTTAATGATTGGCACAGTGCTTTATATTTTCCGGCTATCATAGCTTTTGTTATTGCGATTTTAGTTTACTATTTAATGGAAGACACCCCTCAAAGCTGTGGTTTGCCTAGTATTGAGAAATGGAAAAATGATTATCCTGAAAATTATGATCAAGAGAAGTCAGAGCAGGAATTAAAAGCCAAAGATATCTTTATCACTTATGTTTTAAAAAACAGGATGCTTTGGGCTATCGCTATAGCTAATGCCTTTGTTTATCTCATTCGTTATGGCGTGCTCGATTGGGCACCAACCTACCTCTCGGAAACCAAAGGTTTGGATATCACCACAAGTGGTTGGGCTTATTTTTTATACGAATGGGCAGGGATTCCAGGAACATTGTTAGCTGGTTGGTTAAGTGATAAAGCTTTTAAAGGGCAAAGAGCTCAGGTGAGTATTATTTATATGTTTTTTGTGCTGATATTTGTTTTCGTTTATTGGTTCTCTTCTAGCTTAATGCTTATCAATATTTCTTTAATCGCTATTGGATTTTTGGTTTATGGCCCCGTTATGTTGATTGGAGTTCATGCTTTAGATTTAGCGCCTAAAAAAGCCGCCGGAACTGCCGCCGGATTTACCGGTCTTTTTGGATATTTAGGTGGTGCACTATTTGCTAATATTGCCATGGGTCATATTGTTGATTTATATGGTTGGGACGGTGGATTCTATGTGTTGATAGCTGCTGCCATCATTTCTATTTTTCTTTTACTATTTACCATAAAACCATCGAAATAATGAGAAAAAATTGGTTTTCTTACCTTGCACTTTTGCTATTGTTTTTGATAGTGGGATTCGTTATGTCCTTTGTCTTAAGTTTAGTAGAAGAGAAATATAATAGTGATTCGAAAGAAGTGAAAAAAATATTTATTCCAAAAGATATAGTGATTGCCCACCGAGGAACGACCTATTGGGCCCCTGAAGAAACAGAAATGGCTTACCGCTGGGCTAGAGATATTGGGGCCGATTATTTAGAAGTGGATGTGCAAAGGACAAAAGATGGTGTATTACTTGCATTACATGATGACTTGCTAACTCGAACCACCAATATTGAAAATATTTATCCAGAATTATCTGAAAGGCCCTCCTCATATTTCGCTTTTGAAGAATTGATGAGCTTGGATGCTGGTGCTTGGTTTTATGAGAGCGCTTCGCAAGTAGGGACAGATTATTATTCATCTGAGATTTATTTGAAGAAGACGGACAAACCTGCTTTCTATTTCAATTCTGAAGGCGAGAAAGTATTGTTTGAAGGTGAAAACATTTATGTTGGAGGAAGTCAAGGAGTTTCAACTTTAGAGGATGCAATTAGAATTGCAGAAGGATATAGAATTGCTAAAGATTCATTGGGAAATAGAATCTATGAAATAATAGAAGAGGAAGGAGTAATACATTATCGTTTCTTTTATGTGAAGGATGAAGAAGATTCAGGTCATAGACCCGGGGTTTATATAGAAATCAAAGAACCCCAGCTTTTTCAGGGAATAGAGGAGGATTTATATCAAGAACTGTCTAGATTAAATTGGAATGTGCGCACGAAATCAGATTCTGATACTTTAGTTAGTCGAGAAGGAAAAGTAAATATGGGGAATACGAGTGCGAAAGTCATCTTACAAACCTTTTCTCCAGAAAGTTTGGTGAAGCTGAATCATATATTTAAGGGAAGCGTTCCAATGACTTTCTTGTTGTGGCTAGGAGATGATAATATGATGAAAAATGATAGCATCACCTATTTTGAAAACTTGGCTTTTGCTAAGCAAAATGGAGCTCATATTATAGGGCCCAGTATTGCAGGTCCACCAAATAATTATTCTGATTTGCTTACCGAGCAAAATGTAGAATGGATAAAAAGTCAAGGTTTTCTCATTCACCCATACTCTTTTGATACTCGTTTACAAATGCTGCAGTATGGTGCTGACTCAGATGGGATGTTTACCAATCGAACCGATTTGACTATCCAATATTTTGAGCAAACAAAAAACGCAAAGCAGAAAAATTAATTCCTTGCCCTGCGTTTCCAAATTAGGCCTCCTCTTAAGAGTCTATATTTTCAGAATGATACCAAATGTAAGTCAAAAAGTGCCTTAAGCCATTTTGATAAGTCATCTGTATTATCTCTGAATCATTACTTGTTGAGTATATTGTTGACCAGCATTTTTAACAACTAGAATATAAACACCATTTTCTAAGTTTTTAGTATTCATGCTAATATTTGGGGTATTGAATTCTTGAGAATAAACAGTAGCACCTAATACATTAACCAAATCAACTTGAGTTTTTCCATCAAGAGTCATATTGATATTCAATTGGTCTTTGAATGGGTTAGGATAAATATTGATAGCAGTTTGATTCATTTCTTCAAATCCGACACCATTCATAAACCAGTCAAAAGTTTTAACAATGATATCGTTTCTAACATCAACATCAGTGACCATGCTTGGGTCAAAACCTAAATAAACCACTTTTGCTGAGCCTGTCATAGATCTTACACCAGCACCTTTACTTGTTCCACCGTTATAATAGATGATTTGCTCACCAGTTCCAATGGGGTCAATCTCATCTGGATACATATTTCCACCATAAATATCAACGATAGAAGAAGTGCCTAAGTCACCAAAGAATTCGTCTTCAGTATTAGGGTTGATGCTATTATTAGAGGTACTTCCGTCGCCTTTATAGTCTGCATTCAAATAATTAGTATAAAATGCTTTTGTTTCGTCGGTTCCGTTTCCACCTGATTCCCATGTGTCCCAGCCCATATCTTGACCAGCTATAAATAAGTTACCACCATTGTCGATAAAGTCACTTAAAATTTCAACATTTCCATTAGTAAGACCAGGAAAAGTCCATGCTACATTAAAGAAGATATTTGAAAAGCTATTCACCACATCAGCCTCGTTTGCAGCCAATAAGAAGGATTTATAAGAACAAGAAGTATAATTTTCAACTCCAGCTACTTCAAATGCTGCATAATAATCCTCCTCTAAATCGGCAGGAGTTCCACCATTCCATGTTCCTTGGTTGTGTAATAATAAGTTAACCACATTTGAAACCACATATACTTCTTGAGTGATGGGATTAGTATTAGGTTGAGAAACAGACTGGATACTTAAGAAGAATTTTGCAAATCCAGTTTCAGAATCTGGAGTTATATCAATGCTAATTGTAGAAGCTGTCCCTGCTGTCATAGTTTCTGTAGCTGTTGTTTCGTAATTGTTTCCATTTACAATGAAAGAGCTTGTCCATGCTTCAGGAGCATTTTCTTTAGTCAATGTGAATTCAAAATCTTCATCAGTAGTAAGCAAATTAGTGAAATCCATTGTAAAAGAAGTAGTAGTATTTGGAGTTCCTTGAGCAACTATGATGCTAGGAGCAGTTAGAGAAGCTGTTATTAGAGTAGTTCCATCAATGGCGGGAATAGTAACTCCAGAATAAATTTCTTGATGCGACTCGCTAACGAAAACAGCTATATCACAATTCTCTACAATCACAGGAATGCTTGTATAATCCATAGGCATGGTGTAAACGTATGTTCGCTCTACAAAAGTTCCTTCTGTTGTAGTAGTGATTTCTTCACCCCACTGACCAGTGATTAAATGTCTAAGCATATGGTTGTGCTCGTAATTATTACCAGCTCCACCACCTGTTTGAGGGCCTAGAATTTCATTTTGTAAAATAGCTACATTAAGGAAATTACTTCCTTCTGGGCTATTTGCTGTATAATATAACTCTACATTAACTGTTAATTCACGAGTAGCTTCATTATAGCTCGTCTCGGCACCAACGTTAACAACAGAATTCATCTCGATGATTTCCATAGCCGCAGGAGCCCAACCAGAACGACCTAAAGCAGTATTTGGCGCTGTGAAAACGTGACGGTTTACTGTACCAGATGGATATCCAGTTAATCCAGTTTGATTTGCTAAGGCGTCACCAAATTCTGTTCTGAAATCTGGTTCACCACCACTTGGGTTTGCAAAACTTCCTTGGTGAATAGCGATTGGAAAAATTTGAGTAGGATAATCGTGATGAAGCTGAGCGGCAATAGCATGACCTTCAGGACAATAAACACAATGGATTCCTGTGTATTCTTCTAGCATAGCATTTCTAGTTTCCACATTGGTAGAGACTAATGTTTGCGCCATTATACCTCCAAGTGTGATTAAACTTAGAGCTAATAATAAAGTAAATTTTCTCATGTTTTGAATGTTTTAGTATTAAATAAATAGAGTGTTGTTTCAAAAGGTAAAACTAAGATAAATATTTATCAAAGTCGTGTTTGATTCCATAAAAATTTACAGAATTAAAAAAGATGGAGAAAATATTTATTATTTGTGATAATTAATCCCATTGAGATTGGTTTTTTTTAGAAATAAATAGACATAGGCATCTTCGTTTTTGTTTTTAGATACATTATTAACCTAATCTTACTATTGATAGAACCATTGTAGGTTGTAATCGATTTTACAGTGCAATTGTTTCTACCATTGAGTTTTATACCCTTTAATAATGAGCTTATTATTATAAAAGTGAAAAGAGTTTTAACAGTGAATAAAACATTTTACTCTTTTAATTTGATGATTTTTAACATTTATTATAGGCTTGCATTAATGAATAATGTCATTTATATTTGCAGGGAAGATTTGGTCAAAAACAGTATATGAAAGACGCAAGTACATTGATTTCGGGTATCTATTACAAAATCAAATTGCTAGTGGAATCAAATACCCGATTGACAGAAGAAATCGAGAGTTTAAAGCATCAAAATTCTAAACTGAAAGACGAGCTAATTAGCCAAGACGAGCATTTAGTAAAGCTTCAGCAAGATTTAGATGTGATAAAAATAACTAAAACCATGAGTTCGGAAGATGACAAGGAAAGTACAAAAATTGTCATCGATGAGTTGGTGCGGAGAATTGATAATAGTTTAAATCTTTTAAATAAATAGTCTGATGAGCGATCATACCATAAAAGTGAATATAGCAAATCGCCCCTACAGACTAAAAATACAATCTGAAGAAGAGGAAGAAATAATTAGGAAATCGGCAGAACATATTGAAAAACTGATAAATGACTATAGTGGAACCTTCCATTATAATGATTTTCAAGATTTATTGGCCATGATTTCTTTACAATTAGCAAATAATTCCTTATCTTTACAAAAGCAAATCGACTATAGAGATAATGAGATGACTAGTCATTTGCAAGAGATAGATGAATTTTTAAGTTCAAAAGTCTCCTAAATATTTAAACATAGTTCTTTGAAAATATAATCCGCGCAGTTCTCAACAGTATGTAAATTCAACATTACAACAATTAGGGATAAGCTCATAAATTTTTAGAAAAGGCCTCAACCCTCACGGGTATCGGTTTACCGGTCAGTGGACTTTCGAGGAATTTGGCAGCCCTATACGTGTCTATAAAGGGGTTTACAACTCCGGGAATTGTGCGGTTTTTTTTTCTGCCTCTCCCCAACGCATATTCTGAACTTATTAAAACATTTGAAATGACTGAGATAATATTTTACTCGGTTTTCTTATTGGGAGGTGTTGGTCTAGGCTTTTTTATAGCTACTATTATAGTTAGAAAAGCCCTTGAAAAGAAAAGCATTCACCTAATTACGGAAGCTGAAGAAAAAGGAGAAGTAATCAAAAAGGAGAAAATGCTCCAAGCAAAAGAGAAATTTCTTCAACTGAAATCTGAGCACGAAAAGTATATTCAAGGAAAAAACAGTGCTATCGGAAAAGCAGAATCTAGAATTAAACAAAAAGAAACCGCCCTAAACCAAAAATTAGAAGACTTAAATAAAAAAAATGCGGAAGTAAAGGCCATTCGTGCCAATTTAAGTCAACAGCTCGAAATTGTAATGAATAAAGAAGAAAGTCTAGATAAAATGGTGAACCAACAGGTTCAGCAATTGGAAGCACTTTCTGGTTTATCTGCACAAGAAGCAAAAGACATATTAATTGAAACTGTTAAGGACGAAGCCAAGGCCAATGCCATGGTTTATGTTAATGATATCATTGAAGAAGCAAAGCTTTCTGCTGATGCTGAAGCCAAGAAAATTGTAATAGAATCTATTCAGCGTACTGCTGCTGAACATGCTATTGAAAATAGTGTTTCAGTATTCCCATTGGAAAGTGATGAGGTGAAAGGTCGAATCATTGGACGAGAAGGTAGAAATATTAGGGCATTAGAGTCTTTAACTGGTATTGAAATCATCATCGATGATTCACCAGATGCTATTATTCTTTCTGGTTTCGATCCGGTAAGAAGAGAAGTGGCTCGCTTGGCTCTTCATAAACTTGTTACTGATGGTAGAATTCACCCAGCTCGTATTGAGGAGGTAGTAAATAAAACCAAAAAGCACCTTGAAAAAGATATTTTAGAAACTGGTAAGCGTACACTAATCGACCTTGGTATTCATAATATGCATCCAGAATTGATGCGTATGGTGGGTAGAATGAAATATCGTTCTTCTTATGGTCAGAATTTATTGCAACATAGCCGCGAAGTGGCCAATCTTTGTGCAACGATGGCTAGTGAGCTTGGCTTAGATCCTAAGAAAGCAAAACGTGCTGGCTTACTGCACGATATTGGAAAAGTGCCAGATAATGAGCCAGAATTACCTCATGCATTATTAGGTGGTAAGTTAGCTGAGAAATTCAAGGAAAGTGCTGATGTGGTAAATGCTATTGCTGCTCACCACGACGAAATTGAAATGACAAGTTTATTGTCTCCAATAGTTCAAGTTTGTGATGCTATTTCTGGAGCCCGCCCAGGTGCGCGTAGAGAAGTAGTAGAAGCTTATATTCAACGATTGAAGAAATTAGAGAGCATGGCTCGTGAGTATGATGGTGTAGTGAAAACCTATGCTATTCAAGCTGGTCGTGAATTAAGAGTAATAGTAGGTGCAGAGCAAATAGACGATGCAAAAGCGGCTGAACTTTCTTATGACCTTTCTAAGAAAATCCAAGATGAAATGAAGTATCCTGGACAAATTAAAATTACAGTAATTAGAGAAACTAGAGCGATTAGTTACGCAAAATAGAAAAATCTCTACCTTAATTTATAGAAGCCATTGGTCATTTAGATCAATGGCTTTTTTTATTTGCATAAAAGTCCGTTAATTCCAGAGTGGGCCATCGATTTTTTCTAATTTTACAATCTAATTAAAATTCAATGCAAGAAACCCACCTTATACAACTATTCAAGCAACTAGAAAAGGATTTTTCTGGTGAATTCCATTATGATGAAACCTATAAGATTTTATATGCTACTGATGCTTCTGCTTACCGGGAAAAGCCTTTAGCTGTTGCAATTCCAAAAACAGAGGAGGATTTAAAACTCCTAATTCGTTTTGCTGATGAAAATCTGCTTTCATTGATTCCAAGAGCTGCTGGAACGAGTTTGGCTGGACAAGTAGTTGGGAATGGGATTATAGTCGATATTTCTAAATACTTCACTAAAATTATTGAGCTCAACGAGAAAGAAAAGTGGGTGAGAGTTCAGCCGGGTGTCGTTCGGGATGAGTTGAATCAGTTTTTAGAACCTTATGGCTTATTCTTTGGCCCAGAAACGAGTACGAGTAATCGTTGTATGATGGGAGGGATGTTGGGTAATAATGCCTGTGGTGCACATAGTTTGGTTTATGGCAGTACTCGAGATCATACCTTAGAAGTAAAAACGATTCTAAGTGATGGGTCCGAAGTTGCTTTTGGGGAATTAAGCAATGAAGAATTTGTTAACAAACTTAAAGGTAATTCTTTAGAATCGAAAATTTATCAGAATGTCCACAAGGTGTTAAGTAGCCCTGAAAACCAAAAAGAAATAAAGGACAATTATCCGGATCCTGAAATTGAAAGAAGGAATACTGGATATGCTTTGGATTTATTACTCGAAACACAAAAATACTCAAATACTCAAATACCTTTTAATTTTTCCAGTTTACTCGCTGGTTCTGAAGGGACTTTAGCTTTTACAACAGAGATTAAACTGAATGTGGTTCCTCTTCCTCCAAAACATAAGGCTTTGGTCTGTGTTCATTTGAATAGTGTGGAAGAGTCTTTAAAAGCCAATTTGATAGCGCTGAAATATCAGCCTTTTTCTGTAGAGTTAATGGATAAGGCCATTATGGATATGACTAAAACCAATAAAGAGCAAGATAAAAACCGCTTTTTTATGGTGGGAGATCCCGGTGCTATCCTCATTGTGGAATTTGCCGATGAAAATCCGGATGTGATTATCAAAAAAGCAGCTGATATGGAAAAAGAAATGAAGGCCGCTAATTATGGTTTTCATTTTCCTATTGTTACTGGTAAAGACATGACCAAAGTGTGGAACCTCCGAAAAGCAGGATTAGGTGTTTTGTCGAATATGCCGGGTGATGGTAAGCCAGCTCCAGTAATTGAAGATACTGCTGTTAATCCTCAAGTATTGCCAGAATTTATAGCTGAAATTAATTTGATGCTGGAGAAATATGGCAAGTCCTGTGTTTATTATGCCCACATTGCTACTGGCGAATTGCATTTGCGTCCGGTATTAAATTTAAAGGATGCTGGTGATGTAGACCTCTTTCATAAAATAGCTCATGATACAGCAGTAATTGTAAAAAAATATAGAGGATCTTTATCAGGAGAGCATGGCGATGGTAGATTGAGAGGAGCTTTTATTCCATTAATGATGGGTGATAAGCTCATGAGAATTTTTGAGGAATTAAAAGAGACTTGGGATCCGAAGCACATTTTCAATCCAAATAAAATTATCAAGACTCCTCCAATGAATACCTCCTTGCGCTATGAGGGGATTAATCAGGAGAGAAAAATAGAGACGATTTTCCGTTTTGATAATGGCCCAGGAATTTTAAGAGCTGCCGAGCGTTGTAATGGTTCAGGGGATTGTAGAAAATCGGCTGCTATTGGTGGAACCATGTGCCCCAGTTTTCAGGCTACTCGTGATGAAAGAAATGCCACAAGAGCAAGAGCCAACGTATTGAGAGAATTCTTAAGCCGTTCTGATAAAAAAAATCCTTTCGATCATGAAGAGATTTATGACATCATGGATTTGTGTTTAAGCTGTAAGGCTTGTAAGTCGGAATGTCCTTCAAATGTGGATGTTTCAAAACTAAAAGCCGAATTCCTTCAGCATTATTACGATGCCAATGGAGTGCCATTACGGAGTAATATGATTGCCAATATCACTACTGTAAATCAATTGGTTTCTGTTTTTCCATCTCTATATAATGCATTAATGAAATCTGCTCTTGCGGCCTTCTTTATGAAGAAAATGGGTTTCTCTACCAAAAGAAGCTTGCCATCATTATATAAAACCACCCTAGATAAGTGGTTTAAGAAGAATGGAAATTCTAATATTAATTTAGATAAGAAGGTGTATTTGTTTAATGATGAGTTTACGAGATTTAACGATACGGAGATTGGAATAAAAACCATTTTATTATTGAATTCATTGGGCTATCAGGTCATTATTCCAAAGCATGATGAAAGTGGAAGGACATTTTTGTCAAAGGGTTTAATACGTAAGGCAAAAAAGATAGCAGAGAAAAATGTAAAATTACTATCTCCTGTGATTACAGAGCAGATTCCCTTAGTAGGTGTGGAGCCTTCCACCATATTAACTTTTAGAGATGAATATCCTGAATTAGTAGATGAATCTTTAATGGAGGAGGCCAAAAAATTAGCTAAGTCTACTTTTACCATTGAGGAGTTTATTACAAAAGAGTTTGGAGCAGGAAGAATTAGTAAAAATCAGTTTACTAAAGATGCGAAAGAAATCAAGTTTCATGGCCATTGCCAGCAAAAAGCGTTGAGTGGAACGAGTGCCACAAAAACCATGTTGAGTATTCCCGAGAATTATATTGCTGAAGAAATCCCTAGTGGCTGTTGTGGTATGGCAGGTAGTTTTGGCTACGAAGAAGAGCATTATGACTTATCTATGAAGGTAGGAGAATTGGTATTGTTTCCAGCCGTAAGAGAAGCCAAGCAGGCTACAATTATCGCTGCTCCTGGTACCTCTTGCCGCCATCAGATAAAAGATGGAACTCAAAAAGAAGCAGAGCATCCAGTAGAAGTTTTGTATGCAGCACTAGTGAGATAAAAATATATTATCCCTATAACGTTTGTATAGTTATTTTTGCTAAGTTTGTGGTATTATTAATTTTACCACTTATAATTATGAAAAAGATTCCTACATTAATCTTGTTATCTGTGATGGTTGCCACCAGTTTTTTATCATGTGAAAAGACGAAAACAGAGACCATAGAAACAATTATTCACGATACTGTTTTTTTAAAGGACACGCTTTTTTTGCACGATACTATTTCGAATAATGATACTCTGTTTTTAATCGACAGTATTATTTTTCAAGATACCGTCGTATTAATAGATACTATCATTATTCATGACACAGTGATTATTAATGATACCAATGAGTTTGCATACCTTTTTAAGCATTATGAGTTGGACACTTATGAAGTATTGTTTTATACCTTCCCCACAAATAAGTCTTCTTATGAGATTTGTAAAATGAACAGTGATCAGATTGGCTATGAGGTTATTGATCAGGGGATTGTTTGTTATCCAGTATGGTCAGAAGATGGTGAGCATGTCTATTATATTGATTATAACAGGACGGGGGTGATCAAGAAAAGTACTATTAACCACAATGACCCTGGTGAGCTTGTTTATGAAATTGATAGAAATGTAAGTTTTTTAAAACATCATGAAGTTTTAGGTGCTTTTTTGTTTCAATATAAAGAAAATGGTAAATATAGATTATTGGCTTATAACTATAATTTGGGGACCGTAAAAGAATTATCACCTCCAGGTGCTCATGAAGATAATCCAACTTGTAGTAAAGTTGATGATTGGATTTATTTTAGTAAGCTAGTAAATGGCACAAAAGATATATATCGAAGAAAATATGATGGTTCAAATGAGGAAGTGGTTTATGAAGATGCTGAATTTAACCTACATGCTTTTAATGTAAGTGCTGATGGAAAATTTTTAATCACACCCAAATATATTGATGGGAATGGTTATATTGTATTTTATGATATAAAGCGAAAAAGAATAATTCATGAATTAAGATTGCCAGTTGATGATTATCCACTTTGGGCTAGTTTGTCGGATGATAATAAAGCTGTTTTCTTTGTCAATGGAATAACTCAAGATTATAGCAATCCTTGGCATTTATATCGAATGGCATTAGATGGTACTCAGTTATTTCAAATGACTAGTTTTTCTGATAGAGTATGTGCTAGACCTTTGGCGAAATAACCGCTCTATTAAGAAGTTCTAAGAAAACATTGGGGCTAAAAAAAAATACTCAATTCTTTGAGGGCTTCTATACTACTTTCTCATAAATAAAAATAATTATAGCTTTGGAGAGAACTCTAAAGCTATAATTATTAATAGGTCTAGGCACAAAATAATTTTTACATTTGTGTTTTCCTTTTGTTGGTGTTTTTCGATTGGGATATCATCATAAAAGAATTACAAACAGAAAACATATTCCTTAATGCGAGTTTTTATTTTAAGTACAGGTAGAAATGGTTCTACCACCATCGCTAGAGCTTGTCACCATATTACCAATTACAGTTCTGGTCATGAGACTTTGACTAAGAAATTTGGCAAAGAACGGTTTCAATATCCCCAAAATCATATAGAGTCTGATAATCGTTTAAGTTGGCACCTAGGCCAATTGGATTTATTATTTGGTGATAATGCTTTCTATGTACATTTAAAAAGAGATCGTGATGCTGTGGCTAAAAGTCATATGAGTAGATTTTATAAAAAATATAGTATCATCGAGGCTTTTTGTGAAGGAATAAGATTGACTCCTACCATTAAGCTTAATGAAGCTCAAAAACTTCAGGCTTGTTACGATTATATTGATACTGTTAATATAAACATAGAAGCTTTTTTGGCTAATAAAACCAAAACTATGGAAATGAGCCTCGAGAACTTAGCAGAGGATTTTCAAGTGTTTTGGAATAAAATAGGAGCAGAGGGAGATTTTGAAAAAGCAATGATCGATATTAAAACCCGGCATAATGCAACCGAACAAAGTGGATTTAATGAAGTCGTAACCAGATATAAGATGATACTAATTCATGAGTTTAAATATATAAAGCATCATCTATTTAAAAAGAACTGATTTCTCTTGACAGAAATTACAATTATATTGGATATATTTTCTTTAGATCCCTAGAGAGTACCTCCCAATTTAGATGTTCTTTTATGGCCACCATGGCATTCTCCGACATTTTTGTATATAGGTCTTTTTGCTCGTATAATTTTAGAACCTGAGCCGAATAATCGTCAATATCTCTATCCTTAAATACTAAGCCACATTCATAATCTATTGCAATATCTTTTTGAGCAGTACAGTCACTCACAATAATTGGTTTTCCGAAAGACAAAGATTGAAATATCTTATTGGCATAGGTGGTGTCATGATGGATATTTCTATGGAGGGGACATATTCCTATATTGCTTGCTAAAATATAAGAAGGGAATAATTCAAAATTTTGCCAACCCACAAAATCAACATAATTCTCAAGGTGGTTCTCATTGATTAGATTCTTTAAAATCTGATCTGTCCTGCTTTTTCCAACAATGACTAATTTAATATTGGGGATTTTTAAAATGAGATTATTCATGGCTTTTATGGCTGTTTCCAGACCTCTTCTTAATCCTGTATCCCCTAAGTATAATAAGGTATAATGACCTTTATATTTCTCGGTAATATTTGCGTCAATAGTGTAGTCAGTATAAAATCTCGATTGAACAGAATTTGGAACCACATAAAATTTACTGGGGTCGACATCCATTTCTTTACAATAATAATCTTTAGCAGCGTTGGTTATTACGATTACTTTATCAGCTTTCTTTATATATTTATATTCGCCACTCTTCCACCTTTTAGGGCTGATTAACAATTTACCAAGTAGGGAATGGGTATGAGAATAAAATTTCATAATCTCAGGCCTGTTCTCATGTAAATCGAAAGTGATGGGGAGCTTGAAAGTCTTATTAATATCAAATACGCTTTTAGCAATAGGGAGATCGTGAATGTGGATGGCTTCAATTTTAGTATTCTCAATAAACTTTTTCAAACTTTGTTTAAAGAATAAATGATAAATAGGAAGATCGTAAGCTAGGGCCGAAAATTTATATAATAATGTTGGTGGAGATACTCTGTGAACATGAATTCCTTTTATGTTTTCTTCAGCTTTTTGTTTTTTTGAATAATCAATACAATAGAGATGAATCTCATGTCCAGCTTCTATTAAAGATAAGGCTTCGTTTTCCACTCGTGGGTCGGGTGGGAAATGGCTGTCCAGTATCATTCCTATTTTCATATTCAATAATATTTTAATGGCTTAATTATTGTACAAAAGTAAATCAATTAAGAGCTTTATCGAAATATATTTAAAATTTTCGGAAAATGATTTTTTGAAGATAATTCTACATATAAATAGGTATTTATAATAAGAAAAGCTTTTGTACATTTGAAACTTAATTGACTAATGAAAACCTTATGAAAAACATCATATTCTTAATCCTTAGCTTTGCCTATATCGGCATGGCATCCTCTCAAACGGATTCCCTAAAAGCCCTTTATGTAAATGATTTTGCCGACATCATCGATATCCCCAAGTCAGAGAATAAGCTTTTAGAATATGCTCAAAGTCATGGATTTAATTATTTAATTATCTATAATATCACTAAGATTCATCGAAATCGATTTCCATTAAATAACAAAATGACTGACGATCCTTTTGCAAATTTTATCAGCAAAGCAAAAACACAATATGGTATAAAGAGGATTTCGGTAGTAGGGGAGCAGGCTACATCTTTTGATCCCATTTTGCAGTATAATTTAAATCATATCGATAATGAAAATGAATTGGTGGATGGTTTTAATTTAGAATTTGAGTATTGGAATTCAAAGTTGACCAAGCCAGAGGGTTATTATTGTAAGACTTATTTGGAAAAACGAGGTTATCCATGTGGCAGGGCAGCAGCCTTTTATTTTTATATGGAGCAGCTAAAGGTACTTAGAACGGTCGCTAGTGAATTTGACATCAAGCTGGAATCTTATGTGGGAAATGTAACTAAAGATGAAATGCAGAAACTCATTCAATATCTAAATACCATCCATGTTCACTATTATAGAAAAGACACCAAGAATATAGCGAAATACAAATCTAGTCGTATAGAAGCTATTATTGATGGAAAATCGAAAGTAGAAGTTTTTCCCATATTTTCCGCACGCGATAAGCATATGAAACCATGGCTTCAAGATCATAATATCGACGAAGTGATGCCTATATTTCTAGAGATGTTAGAAGATAACGACGATCTAAAACCTATCATTAATAATATAAAAGGTCACACTTGGTACCGTTATTCTGATATGCCCGAATAGAAAGTTTTTGCTATCAAAAGGAATAATATATCCCCATTTCAATTCCAAGCTTATATAATGTTGCCGAAGTGTAAATATATTCCTAATTCTCATCTGGTGGCATAAAACAAATATTAAACTTATTTCCCAGCTCTTCACGCTGGGCTAAAAATATTGTGCTATACTGCAGTTTTTAGTTCTAAGCTTTTTAATCAGAGAAAAGCATTAACAATAAGAAGAGTATCAACATCTGGAAGAATAGTTGTGGCCCGACAAAATAGCAAGCTAGCTTTGATTGAATTGAATTAAGTTTAAAATCAGAAATTCTAAAAACAAACCCACGCAAAGTTTACAAAAACTTCTGCAAGAAGTTTACGACCGCCTTATCAGAAAGACGTTAAGCGGAGCAAATAGCTTGAAGGAAATAAAAACAATACTGTTTGACGCTCGTTAGTGACAATTCGCAGAATGTCGCTATAAGGAGGAGTTTATGCTGACATGCAATCGTCAACATTTATTGTTTTTCCGGAAAGCTATTTGTGGGGTAGGCTTTTTGATACAGCGGTTGTTTTTGCTACCCTTTTTCAAAAAAAGGGTAAGAGACAGAAAGAAAAATTAGTTTGTATTTATCGAGATGTTCTGAATAGTATGTGAATCTCCGATTCAGGAATTATTATATACAAAAAAACCAGAGTAAAAACTCTGGTTTCGTGCGGATGAAGGGACTCGAACCCCCACGTCTCTCGACACTAGATCCTAAGTCTAGCGCGGCTACCAATTACGCCACATCCGCAATTCGAGTGCAAAAATAGTATTATTTTTTAATATACAATTATCATTTTAAATATTTTTTGATTCTTCTAGCTCTTTATTTCATTCCTTTGCTGCTTAGGCAACCATAATCAATTAATTAGGGTCTTTCATTTTGTTTAAACCTGAGTAAGATTTAAAATGTTATTCTCAGAAAATCAGAAATGTGTAAGATTTGTTTTTGGAATATCGCAATAATAGCGAGCTATTTTAAGATATTTCAGATGCATAGTTTATGCGTTTATGGTTTTTCCTTGGGATTTATACAATTTTTAATCAATCTTCGCAAGTTTGTTATACTATTTATCAATTATATATGCTGAAGATTGTATAAAGCTGAGGAGAGATTTTATATCCCTACCAGGTTTTAAGATTAAGATATTATTTTGTTATTTTTGTGTGCACACAAACTACACCAACAATTACCAACATGGGGAAATTTTACATTCGTCTATTATATACACTTCTGGCTATTTCTATATTTAGTATATCCTATGCTCAAGGTACTTCTAATGAACAGAAGTTTATTGATAGAGAAAAAATAGCTAGTAATTCCATTCCAAAAGATGAAAATTCAAAATTTGGTTTGAATGTAACACCAAATAAAACGGCTATTCAAATAGTTGAGGAGTTATTAGGAGAAGGTTTTTTTTATGGGACTAATGTTTTTAATGCAAATTTAATTGGCCCATCAAACGCCAATGGTTTTTTTGTGGGATACGCCTCTAATATTGGAATGCCCTCAGGAATAGTTCTAACCTCTGGTGATGCAAAAGATGCCGAAGGGTTCAATAGTTCACAGGGTATTACTGTAATTAATGGAACTAGTGGAGATACTGATTTAACTGCTATTGCTGGAGTACAAACTAAAGATGCATCTGGGATAGAGTTCGATTTTATACCAGAAACAGATACTATTAAATTCCAATATGTTTTTGGATCAGATGAGTATCCTGAATATAATAATGGACCTTTTAATGATGTGTTTGCTTTTTTCTTATCTGGAGATGATCCTACAGGAGGGGTTTATGTAAAAAAGAATATTGCTCTAATACCTAATACTGATGATGCTATTTCAATTATGAATGTTAATTCTGAAGATAATAATCAGTATTATGTGAATAATAATTTTCAGCAACAAGGAACTGTTGAATATGATGGTTTTACAGTTGAGTTAACGGCTTGGGCTGCTGTTGTTCCTTGTACAGAATATCATATTAAAATTGTTATTGCAGATGCTCAAGATGGTCAATTTGATTCAGGAGTATTTCTTAGATCAAATAGTTTCACTGCGGCACAAGTAGAAATTATACCAGAATATGCCCATGCCAGTATATCTAACTCGGTAGAAGGTTGTAACGATGTAACTCTAAAATTTGGTATCGATGCCAGAACTGAAGCTACAACAGTAGATTTTACTGTTTTACAAGGAAGTGGACAAGCTCAATATGGTATTGATTATACTACAGTTCCTCCTCTTCCTAATTTCCCAATTGGGAGTTTTACCTATGCTGCCGGAGAAACTTCTAAAACATTGAAAGTGCTTCCTATTGATGATGGGATTGCTGAGGCTCCTGAATTGTTTCAGGTAGAGTATACCCATTACTTGGGTTGTGAAGGAAGCTCAACAGATACTGTTACTGTTCAGATTGAAGACCATGAACCAGTTGCTATCCAGGCGCTTGGGGATTTAGAAATTGCCTGTGGTGAAAGTACTGAGCTTTCCGTTGTGGTATCCGATGGTTATCCCGATTATACATACTCATGGTCTGAAAGTGGCTTCGGAAATGTAAGCTCTATTGATGTATCACCAACAGCTAACACAAGCTATACCATAAGCGTTAACGATGAATGTGGTTATAATAATGAATATACTTTTGATGTTGAAGTCATTCAACCCGAAGCTTTCATCACAGGCGAGCAAGAAATATGTTCTCTCGAAACAATTGAGCTGCAAGCTTCAGAAGGTACTGCCTATCTATGGGGCGATAACTCCACTGCACAAACTCTTGAGGTTACACCTTCGGTAACAACAACATATACCTGTTTGGTAACAAGTTCTGATGGATGTCAAGCTTTAGCAGAAGTTACGGTTCCAGTGCTTCCTTTACCTAGTATTACCCTAACAGATTTTCCCAATGCCTGTGTTACTCTTTCTTCCATTTTGCTAAACCATGGCATCCCTAGTGGAGGTGTATATAGCGGACCTGGAGTTACCGAAAGTGGAGGGAATTATTATTTCAATCCAAGTCTATTTGCAGTAAACTCTATACATGAAATCTCTTACACTGTTTCTGGTGACAATGGATGCATAGATACAGAAACCAGTGATATTACTGTAACAGGTCTTCCAATAGTGACTTTTTCCACTAATAATAATGTGTTTTGTGTAAACGAAGGTCACAAAATGTTATATGGAGGTTCACCATCAGGCGGATATTATTCTGGCCCTGGTGTGATTTCAAATGGTACTATGTTTGATCCGAATTCCCCAGAAACAGGACCAGGAACCTATTATTTAGAATACCATTATACCGATGGTGCGGGATGTGAAAACTCTAGTATAGAGGACTTTACTGTTGCGGCTATGCCAGAGGTTACTTTTGGTGAAATCCCATTGGTTTGTGCAGGTTTAGGTAGTATTACTTTAACTCAGGGCTCTCCTGCTGGAGGTGAGTATTCAGGGCCTGGAGTTAATGCTGCCGGAGTTTTTGACCCTGCTGCGGTCGGTGGTGATGGAACCTATGAACTTCAATATTTTTACACTACCCCTGAAGGTTGTGATGGTTCTGCCGACCAACAAATCTCTGTTCAAACTACACCTAGTCCACCCACATCTATCTCTTCTGATTATCTGTCGTTTTGTACTGCAGAGATACCAAATAAGATTACCTTAAGTTGTGAAGGTTCAGACCTTTCTTATACTTGGTATGCTAACGATTTAAATGGAACATCAATTGCCCTTGGAAAATCAATTTTAATAGATCCTCCATTAGTGACCACCGAGTATTTTGTACGTAGTGAATCGCCTGGTTGTGGAGAGTCAAATGCTTTGAGTATTACGGTAGAGGTATTTGAAAGCCCAACAGCTGAATTTAGCTTGTATAATATTTGTGATGGAGAGCAAGTAGATTTTACCGATCAGTCCATAAATGGAAGTATTAGTCAATGGGAATGGTCATTTGGCGATGGAGGAACTTCAAATGAGGTGAATCCTAGCCATACCTACACCAGTTATGGTACCAAAAATGTTATTCTTACAGTTACCACAGATGATAATTGTTCTAGTATTCAAAATCATGAGCTTAATGTCTATGATAATCCAGTGGCTGATTTTTCTGCAGATGATAATTGTTTGGGTCTTGAAACTGTTTTTACTAATAATTCAAATGCACCCATTAGTGATATCACTTCTTATAATTGGACTATTGATGGGAATGTCTTTAATACTGAGGATCTAAGTTATACCTTCCCTAATGCTGGTACATATACGGTGAATCTAGAACTCATAACAGAGTTTGGATGTGATGACAATCAGGATCTTGAAATCACCATTTCTCCTTCTCCAGAATCTTCTTTTACTTATATTAACCCTTGTCTTTCCAATGTGGTAGAACTGACCAATACCTCTACTGCCTCTTCTGTTGATGATCCTATAGTTTCCTATCTTTGGGAATTTGATAATGGAGATAATTCTGATGAAGAAGAACTTACCTATATTTATCCTTCCAATGGGTTTTATCAAATAAATCTTACTGTTACTAATGGACAAGGCTGCTCTCACACCTTTTTCCATGATAATGTTATTGTAAACCCAGATTTTGATGTGGATATTACCAATGATGAATTTTGCATTGGCGAAGAAGGAAACTTTAATGGTGTTGCCATTCCATCAAATCTTCCTTTAGAGTATGATTGGATTTTACCTGGAGGTACCTTTGCTGACGGACAGGTGGC